>BOCC01000034.1 GCA_026002715.1 Synergistales bacterium | reverse complement strand
ATCTATAACAGTGGATAGGTGGTTGTTTTCAAACGAAGCGACATAGCCGGACTATCGTGGAAACGACCGTCCTTGGTTGGTTGCTCTTTTTTATGCGTTTGCCCTGCTACTCTCCCCCGTGCGCTTGATTTCCAGATACTTTGCAAGAATATAGTCATGTGTGGCAATAAATATCTGCACACCGTCACTTTGCAGATTTAATAACATATCAACAAGCGCGGGGATATGTTTTGGGTTGATGTTTGCCTCCGGTTCATCCCAAAACAAAACAGAGCCATTTTCCAACGTCCCGTTTTTAATTAGCTGCCACAGCAAGGCTATTTTCCTTATCCCTTCCGCAATAAGCTGAAATTCAAGCATTGATTGATTCCCGGGCTTCAGGTAGAATTCTTCATTTTGTATGCTGACAGTTCCATTTGTGATTTTCTGAAGAGATTTAAGATATTTCTTCTTGAGTCCCCCTTCAGGTCCCTTGGTTATATCTACACTGGCAGCTGAAATAATATTCTTATAAGTGTCGTCAAAATCCACGTTCCCCTTATCTATCGCTTGAATCAAGTTGTGTGAATTTGACAATATCTCTTTTGCGGGAATGAATGTGCTTGTCAAATCCGCAAATTCTTCTTGCCAAGCGTCTCTCCCCTTGACTGATATGTTTTCTTTGCGCCTCGAATGGAATTCAAGAGACAGTGTATGATGGTCTGAACATACTTTCACTTTTGCGGTACCGGCGCTATTTTCACGTTTGACAAGACGATGTAAACCGGAATCATCCGGTTTGAAAACCTTTATCATTTTTGTTGAAAAATCTATATCAGTGCCTTTAGCTCGCGCTGCCTGACACGCACTATAAAGCACCTTCATAATATGCGTTTTACCGGTGCCGTTTTCGCCTATAAGAACATTTATTCCCTTTGAAAATTCAATATCCAACTTTTCAAAAACAGTAAACTTCTCTAAGCTCAATTTTGTCAGCGCCACATCCGCACCCTCTTCCATTCAATATTTTGCTTATTATACTCTCAAATCTTCCCTGATACGCCTGTCTTTCTGTTGTTCGCGTCAGTTTGCAGTCTACCTTCACACTATCATACAAGTCAAGCGCGACGATGTGAAACTTTTTATAAAAAATCCCTTAAAACCCACAAAATATTCACAAAAACAAACTTATGTAAATTTTTTAATTAAATTTGACTTTTTGTTCATAAATTTATATAATTAAGACAGTATGAGGGTTGACAGCCCTAAAATTCGCAGGAGGTTTTATTATGGCAGGCAGCAAAGGAAAGGTCGTCTTAGCGTACAGCGGCGGTTTGGATACGTCAGTGGCCGTTGTGTGGCTTTCGGAAAAGGGATACGACGTCATCACAATGACGGCCGACGTCGGGCAGGAAGTCATAGACTTAGAGGCGGCCAAAAGCAAGGCTCTGCACAGCGGCGCGGTAAAGGCTTATATATTCGACCTTAAAAAAACCTTTGTCGATAATTTCGTATGGCCGTCTCTCAAAGCCAACGGCATGTATCAGGGAACCTATCCCCTGACATCGGCTCTCTCCCGTCCGCTTATCGCCAAAACGCTTGTCGATATAGCCAACAAAGACGGCGCTGTGGCTGTGGCTCATGGCTGCACGGGCAAGGGGCAAGATCAAGTGCGCATAGAGGTATGCGCCACGGCTTTGAATCCCAAAATAGAGGTACTTGCGCCTGTGCGTGACTGGCACTTCACGCGCGAGGCCGAGATGGACTACGCCCTCAAGCACGGCATCCCGGTCAAAGCCACCACGTCATCTCCTTACAGCATCGACGAAAACCTGTGGGGACGCTCCATAGAGTGCGGCATGCTCGAAGACCCGTGGAACGAGCCGCCGGAGGACGCGTATGAACTGACCGCAAATCCGCTTACCGCGCCTAACGACCCGGAGTATGTCGAGATAACTTTCGATAAGGGTATACCGGTCGCGCTGAACGGAACCGCGATGAACGGCCCTTCGCTCATAGCCGAGCTGAATAAAATGGCGGGCCGTCACGGCGTGGGCCGCGTCGATATGGTGGAAGACAGGCTTGTGGGCTTCAAGAGCCGCGAGGTTTACGAATGCCCCGCGCCCATAGCCCTTATCACCGCACACCGCGCCCTTGAGACGCTCACTTTGGACAAAAGAGTGCAGGCCACAAAAAAAGAGCTTGAGATCAAGTTTGCGGAGCTGGCATACGAGGGATATTGGTACTCGCCGCTCAGAAAAAGCATCGAGGCGTTCGTCAACGAAACTCAGCAATACGTCAGCGGCATCGTAAAACTGCGCCTCTTCAAGGGTCAGGCCGTTGTCCGCGGCATGAAAGCCGGCAAGAGTATATATCGCCATGACTTAGCCACGTACTCAGAGGGCGACGCTTTTGACCACTCCGCGGCGGTCGGTTTCATCAAAATCTGGGGGCTACCTATCAAGACATGGACATCGACATACCCGTCTCAGGATAAGGCCGAAATCCCCATCGAAGCATAATGAGCTAAGACGCCCAAATTGGGCGTCTTAGCATTTTAATCGATTTACATATCGCCTTTTCTGATCATCCTGAGCAGTTTGATTCTGTGGTCTTCTAAGTCTATGACACGAATAAGCCAATCATTATACTCAAACTCAGAGTCTATTTCAGGAAATTCCCCCGCCAAAGAGAGAACAAGCCCGGCGATGCTTTCAGCGTCCCTAGATTCAAACGGACAATGAAGCGCCTCGCTCAGGTCCTCAAGGCTCATATTTCCTTGGACAAGATATGCGCCGCTCTCTTCTTCTTGAATTTCCGGCGTTTCTTTGTCATATTCGTCCTGAATTTCCCCTACTATCTCCTCCAGCAGGTCTTCCATCGTGACGCTGCCGGCTATTCCGCCATACTCATCCACAACTATGGCTATATGCACGTGGTCGCGGCGCATGAGTTCCAGAAGCTCCACCGTGCGTATACTCTCCGGCACAAAGAGCGGCTCACGCGCCAGCTCTCCGACTTCGCGCTCCAAGTCTCCTTCCACAAGGCTCTGAAGCGTGTCTTTGACGTATAGAATACCTGTTATATTGTCGGGGTTGTCTTTATATATCGGAAGGCGCGAATGCCCATGCTCAATAAACACCTCTACAGCCGACCCCACGGTCTCCGACGACTCAATCGTCACCACATCGGGGCGCGGCACCATAATCTCATGGACACGCGTTTCCTCAAAATCTATAACCCCGTGTATCATCCGCCGCTCGACAGGCTCAAGCACGCCGCTTTCCTCGCCGATGCTGACGAACTGCTCTATTTCTTCCCTTGTCACAAACGGGCTCTGGCGCCCCATGTCCAAGTGAAAAATCCAGCCTAACGCGCTGATGGTTTTTTGAATCAACCAAGTAATCGGATACATAAGAAAGCCAGCCGTACGCAAAATCGGCACGCAAAACAAAAGGACGCGTTCGCCGCCGGTCAGTGCTATACTCTTTGGCACAATTTCCCCAAATATGATTATAGTCATAGTCAAGACCGGCACCACAAATATAAGAGACCTTTCCCCAAAAAACCGTAAAGCCAAGGCTGTAGCCAAAGTGCTTGCTCCGATATTCACGATATTGTTAGATATAAGACAAAGCGTCAGCACATGCTGCGCGTCGTCCAAGATCCACTGAAACATTTTTCTGTAAAAAGGCTTAGTCTCCTGCAAGGCCATTAGCCTGCTCCGAGGCATAGTGGTGACGACGGTCTCTGACGCGCTGCAAAAAGCCGAGAGACAAAGAAGGATAAACAGCCAAAAAATTCCCTGCGCCACCGGAATAATAGAATCGGCAAAGCTTCCCACCATGGCCTCGGCGTGGCGGTACATCTCGATGCTATGAGTTAAAACGCTGTCGGAGGAGGTCTCCATCATAGACTCTCCCCCGCGTTTATCGCCGCGAGCAGCCTTTTGGCCAACTCGTCTTGACGCTCCCACATCACTTTTTCCCTTTCCTGCGTATCGTGGTCAAAAGCGAGCAAGTGCAAAAAACCATGAGCAAACATCAAGCACATGGCGTCAATCGGCGCCATATCACATAAGCGTTCCGCCTCAGAGGGGCAGATAATTACGTCGCCCAAAGGCAAAAAGCGCGGCATAAAAAACTCAGGCGCAAACACCCCATCGGTCTCCCACAAAGGGAAAGATAACACGTCCGTGGCCTCGTCTATTCCGCGATACTTTTTATTGACTTCTCTTATTTTCTGGGGCGTCATAAACGTGACGGATACTTCGCCCTCCGCGTCGGCCCCGGCTCGCTCATCTACCTCGGGGTACAGCTCGGCGAACTCGGTCGATAGGATAGAGGCGAGAGCGTCGATATTGCGCTCCGCCGCCTTCTGTGACAGGGTACTAAGACCGGCGGGGTCGCCTTCTTCTGACGAGTCAATTTCGATATGTAACTTCAAAAGCCATTTCCCTCCCGAAAACTTCTTTTATTTCTCATGATTTGAAATATTCTTGCGCTCACGCGGCTCTTTGATTTCTTTTACGGCCCTCGTATGATACATAGACCGGAGCGCTTTAAGAAGCGCGGTTTTGATACGCGTCATTTCCCTGTATGTAAAATCCACGTCGTCGAGCTGACGCTCCGATATTTTAAGAGCCGTGACACGCTCTACGACATCTTGAATATCCTGAACGGTGATGATTTTGCCATGCCCGCTCTCCGCCCTCATAGCAGCCTCAGTGGAGTCGATAAGCATAAGAAGCGCGGTCTCGCGCGACTGAGGCTTGGGTCCCGGGTAGCAGAACTGTTCCTTATCGACCTTTTCGCCTTCGGTCATGGCTTTTTTATAAAAATATCCAAGAAAAGTCGTGCCGTGATGCTCCGCGATAAACTGTTTCACTTTTTTAGGCAGCCCAAACTCGCTCGCGAGATCAAGCCCCTCGCGTACGTGTGCTATTATAGCTAAAGCCGACAACGCGGGGGACATGTCATCGTGGACGTTGCCCATGCCAAGCTGGTTTTCGATAAAAAAGAGCGGACGGCGCAATTTTCCAATGTCATGGTAGTAGGCGCCTGTTTTCATTAAGTTTTCGTCGATGTCTAACTCCTTCGCCACGGCCTCCGCAAGCGTACCTATCATTAGACTATGATGGTAGGTACCGGGGATTTCAGCCTGCATTTTGCGAAGCAAGGGACTTGACGGATGACTTAATTCTCTGAGGCGCAAAACCGAAAGCACGCCTATGTAGTTTTCAAACATCGGCAGAAGCACGGTTACTAAAGATGTTGCTACGAGACTGTACGACAAAAACAATCCCATTCTTCGCCACGTTGTGCCCATAGGCCAGCCTATGGCAAAAGAGACGTTGAAACCTTGATAGTATATAGCGGCTATTTTAAGAAGCACAAGAAACACGGCTAAAATTATCGTTTTATACACCAAATTTTCGCGCGACTGTATCCTGCACAAAATATAATAGCCGGACGTCGCGGCTATAAGGCCATAGACCAATAAAAAAAGCGTGTTTGACACTGACAGCCCAATAATCAAGAATATCGCGGATATAAGAATCTCTATGCATATCAAAAAAGCGTAACGGCGCGGCATGCACAGGTACGCCGTCATTATGGCCGGAAGAATCCCCGCTCCTACTATTCCCATACGAGAAGCTATGGTCTCGAATATCCAACCCATTACGATAACAAAAATGACACATCCCCAACCCACTCCGGCAAAACCTGCGTAACCGCGCGGCACATCTACCTCTCCACGCATAATATCGAACCACAGAGGAAGGGTTATAATCAAAAGACAAGCGGCGGCAAGCTGACTCCACGGAAAATCGCGCGAAGTGTATCCTTGATATCTCAAAACTTGCGCAACGGCAGAAGTTACGAGCTGTCCACGTTCCACTATGACGTCTCCGGCTTTCAATCTTCTTTCAATGGTAGGCATCAAATACTTGACCGCGTCGCGCACCTGTTCTGTCGCCGCAATATCTATCTTGTACGCGGGGTCTATGACAAGAATTAAAAGCTGATAAAGAAGATTTTCATCTCCGGCTGGCAAAGCCAACTTGTGAATTTCGTTCCACACGACGCCCCTGTCTTCCTCTGTCATTTCTCTGACGCCTGGGGCGCCTATTCTGGGCAAGCCAGATACCCCTGAATCTCCGGTTTGAGACATAACATCAAAATAAGCGTTTCCGATTTGCTCTGAGACGTCCAGCATATATTCTCTTTGTTTGGCGTCGAGCGCGCGAAAAGCGGCAACTATTTCCTGCGGAAAGTTTGGCACGTCTCTTTTTGCGTTTCCTTCAAGAAGCATCCGAAAATCCGCTAAATGCTCCCTCACCCGCTCCGCCGCGCCGACGTCCCTGACGACAACCCCAGCTATGGACTTCCTGGCTATGTCTAACAGATTTTCCGTAGCAACGGTATCATCAAAAACAAGCGATGATATGGCAAAATACGTGCGAGTCGATATTTCCCCTTCACGAAATCCGTCATGGGCCAAACGCCATTGCGCCAAAACAAATATGGCGCCAATCACCAGCAAAAACAGTGTAGGCATGACGTAAAAGGTTAGAAAATCACGCGAGAAAGATAATTTTAGTTTACCTTCTATATTACTCATTTTTGTTGTTTATTTTGTTCAATTTGTTTGTTTTTTTCATAACGCTCATATGCCTGCACCACTTTCTGGACAATTTCATGACGTACTATATCCGAGTGAGTGAGGTCAAAAAAATCTATCCCTTTTATGCCTTGCAAAATAGAGCGAACTACGTTCAGCCCCGATTCCTTGCCGCTTGGCAAATCTATTTGGGTTACGTCGCCTGTCACTACGGCCTTCGAGCCAAACCCAAGGCGCGTCAAAAACATCTTCATCTGCTCAGGCGTAGTGTTCTGCGCTTCATCAAGAATGATAAAACTCTCGTTGAGTGTTCGTCCTCTCATGTAAGCAAGCGGAGCTATCTCAATGACGCCCTTGTCAATATAACGCGCGAAACGCTCAGGAGTCAATAGTTCATAAAAAGCGTCATAAAGCGGTCTAACATAAGGCTCGACCTTTTCCCGTAAGTCTCCGGGGAGAAAGCCCAAGCTCTCCCCCGCTTCGACGGCCGGCCTCACAAGCACGACGCGAGACACATCTCCGGCCTTAAGCATCGACACGGCGTGACATACTGCCAAATAGGTCTTTCCGGTTCCGGCTGGACCGACGGCAAAAAGAATATCATTGTTCCTTATCGCGCTCACATAGGCGCGTTGCCCTGCTGTTTTGGCTCGTATAGGCTTTCCTTTGGCCGTCACACAAATTACATCCGTATAAAGAGTCTCCAAGCGAGGCTCTTTGCCCTCAGCCAAAGAATCCATTGCCCGACGTATATCGGCAGCGTAAATATCATGCCCCTTGCCTGCCACTGAGGAAAGCTGAAGCAACAAATCTTTTACGACCCGCACAGGAGTCTCGTCAGGGCCGCTGATATGAATATCACAACCCCTAGCCATTAAATTGACCGGGTATCGAGCCTGAATAACGTCAAGATTTTCATCATTGACACCGGAGAGGCGCGACATCGCGCTCTCTCCGATTATTTCGACTACCTCTGAGTAAAAACGAGGGGTTTTGTCAACGCTCATATCAAACGGCGTAAGCGGCTCCGTCGGTCAATTCTCCAAGTCCCACATCTCTATTATTGGCCTTGGCGTACTTCTTCGGCAAGAAATCTTTCGCCACCTGCGGGAACATAATCCAAGTCATAGCGTCCTCCGGCTGAAGCGACCAAGCCTCGGCGTCTTTTCTAGCCTGCTCCATCTCAGGCGCGAGTATCTCGCCGGGACGGCAGGTTATGGGCGTCTCGTTCCCTATGGCGACCTTTTGCACGTCGGGGTCAAGCGGCGCGGGCGCCGTGCCGTAGTAGCCAAGGAAATACTGCTTCACTTCTTTTGGAACGACCTTCCAGCGCTGACCTGTCAGGATGTTCATAGTGGCCTGAGTGCCGACTATCTGGCTTGTAGGCGTGACCAACGGAGGGTAGCCCATAGCCTTGCGCACAACGGGAATTTCGTTCAAGACGGCCTCCAACTTATCAAGGGCGTTCTGCTCCTTAAGCTGGTTGACTAAGTTAGAGTACATGCCTCCCGGCACCTGATAGCGGAGGATATTGACGTCTACTCCGCCTATGTCGGCGATGAGCTTGCTGTATTTTTCACGCACCTTTTTGAAGTGTTCGGCTACCGGGATCAGATCTTCAAGTTTAATGCCGGTGTCCAAGTCACCTCCGGCCAATGCAGCTACAAGCGACTCGGTAGGCGGCTGGCTTGTCCCCATGGAAAGGGGCGAAATGGCGGTATCCACTATATCCGCGCCAGCTTCGAGGCCCGCGTAGTACGTCATAGACGCAAGACCTGTGGTGTAGTGAGAGTGAAGCTCGATGGGAAGATCGGTTTTTTCTTTGATGGCCTTGACTAATTTTACGCAGTCGATGGGGTTCAGAAGTCCGGCCATATCCTTTATGGCGATGGAGTCCGCGCCCATTTTCTTCATGTCGTAGGCCATCTGAGAGAAGGCGTCTAACGTATGGACGGGCGAGAGAGTGTAGGATATGCACATCTGAAGGTGCGCTCCCTCTTTTTTGATCTGGTCGGCGGCTATCTCCATATTGCGGAGGTCGTTGAGCGCGTCGAACACGCGTATAATATCGATGCCGTTTCCAACGGCGTACTTGACAAACTCGCGCACCGTATCGTCGGCGTAGTGACGATACCCTACCAAGTTCTGCCCGCGTAAAAGCATCTGAAGCTTGGCTTTTTTGACGTGCTTTCGGATAATTCGGAGTCTCTCCCAGGGGTCTTCGTCCAAAAACCTCATGCAGCTGTCAAACGTAGCGCCGCCCCACATCTCAAGGGCATAATAACCGGCTGAGTCCATCTGCTCAAGAATCGGTATCATGTCCGAAGTGCGCATGCGAGTGGCAAAAAGAGACTGATGTGCGTCTCTGAGCGCGGTCTCTGTGATTTTTGCAGGGCGCTTATTTCCTTTGATTGTATCTGACATTCTATGCATCCTCCTATAATGTCGTTCTTACTCTATAATTCAGTCTCGATTTTAGCCCTGTTCCATAGTTGATCCAACTCCGAAAGTGGGCATTCATCCAAACGTATACCGGCGTCCGCGGCGTTACGCTCAACTTCGCGAAAACGAGTCGAAAACTTGCCGCAAGCGCGAGAAAGCGCCGCGTCGGGGTCGACTTTTACGTGACGCGCCAAATTTACAGCCATAAAAAGCACGTCGCCAAGCTCATCCTCCATAGAATCCGCATCACCTGACGTTACAGCCTCACGCAGTTCTACTACTTCTTCATTCAGTTTATCAAAAAGCGGAGCGACATCATCTTTCGGCCAGTCAAAGCCGATGTGAGCTGCCTTGCTTTGGATTCTATAAGCCTTGGCAAGAGGCGGAAGCCCACTAGGAACGCCGGCCAAAACGGATGTATCTTTCTCCTCGTTCTTGTCTTCGCCGTCGCCTTTGCGCTCATCTTGCTTAATTCGCTCCCAGTTTCGGATGACTGCCGTACTGTCGGCGGCGGACCCCTCTCCGAAAACATGGGGATGACGGCGAATCAACTTGTCCCTGATTGCCTTTATGACGTCGTCTATATCAAAAAGTCCATCCTCTCTCGCTATAGAAGAAAGAAATACCACTTGAAGCAAGAGATCCCCCGCCTCCTCAGCGATATGTTTAGGTTCTTTACGCGATATAGCGTCCGTGAGCTCGTAAGCTTCTTCTACTATGTAAGCGCGCAGGCTCGTCATTTTCTGCTCTCTATCCCATGGACACCCGCCGGGCGCTCTCAGTCGCTCCATTATAGAGAGTAATTCATCAAATTTTTCGCTCACGGCACTACTCCTTTAAAAATTTTACAAATCCCGCATCAGTAAATTTTATAAATTTTCTTAAATTATACATCAACTCTCGATTATCTCTACAACCGTCCCCACGCGGCCATCGACAAAACGAATTTCTATATGCTCTCCTAATGAGAGATTCTTCACTTCGGCAACCCTCTTACCACCCGTCTCGCAGACCGCGAAACCGCGCGAAAGCGCGGAGAGTGGAGACAACGCGTCCAGATATGCCGCGCGAACGGCCAAGGCGCTGCCGGCCTCCATAATATGTATACCCATCGCCGAACGAAGCCGTTCGTAAACAGCGTCAAGAGATATTCTGTTATCCATAATTTCTCTTTTCGAAAGTAAGACCAGAGAGGATAATACATATTTGAGGCGTGAGCGAGATTCCGTTATTTTTTTATGAATATCAGACTTCATACGTTCCATAACGTCTTCAATCTGATCTAAAATATCCGCTTGATTGGGGAAAACAATCTCTGCCGCCGCGGAAGGAGTGGAGGCTCTCACGTCGGCCGCAAGGTCGCAAAGCGAGGCGTCAACGTCATGTCCTACTCCGCTTACCACCGGCACAGGGCAAAGACGCACAACTCTGACGACGCGCTCGTCGTCAAATGGGACAAGGTCTTCACGACTCCCGCCGCCGCGCGCTAAGATAACGCAGTCAAGGTTTGGAATGAGCGATACACGCGCAAAGGCCCTTACTATTTCATCGGGCGCGTCCATGCCCTGTACCTGCGCCCCCACTACAATGATGGAGCAAGCAGGGTAACGGCGTCCCGCAACCCGAATAACATCCCAGACGGCAGCGCTTGTCTCTGACGTAATCAAAGCCACGCGAGCCGGGTATAAAGGGAGTGGGCGTTTCAATTCAAGCGCAAAGAGCCCCTCTTTTTCGAGGCGCTCTTTGAGTTCTTGGCGTGAGCGCTCAATAGCGCCTATACCAGCAGGAACAAGGCGTTTAGCGTATAACTGATACACTCCTCTTTGAGGGTAAACGCTCACGCTACCTTCGACGAGAACCTTATCTCCGTTCTTGGGCCACTGCGGTACAAATCCGGTATATTGTTTAAAAAGAGCACAAGCGACCCTGCTTTCATCGCCCAAAAGGGTGAAATAGCAATGGCCGCTCGTATGTTTTTTTAGTTCGGATATTTCGCCGAACACCACAAGCGATTTTAACGAGGCGTCTGAGGTGAAAAGCCCCTGTATATAAAAATTCAGCTCATCAACGGTCAGTTGGGAGCGAGGGATCCTCAGTTGCATTTTCTTTATTCCTCATTTTTCTTCTTCATGCAAACGGGCTATTTTCCCGAGAACGCCATTCACAAATTTAGGTGAATCATCTGTCCCAAATTCTTTGGCTAACTCAACAGCCTCAGAAATAGCTACAGCGACGGGGACTGTTTTATTCAAAAACCCCTCAAAAAAAGCTATCTTTAAAATAGTCCTATCGACGGCAACCATACGCTCAGGCCGCCACCCGGTGACGTTCACGCGCAGACTATTATCTATCTTTACTCGATTTGTCCAGACGCCTCTCACAAGAAAAGATAAATACTCTTTTACTTCCGCGTCTTCTTCGTCGGCAAAACCATCTTCCGACAAAAAAACAGCGAGATGACTTTCCATATCACAAGACGGCCTAGCCTCCATAGCATAAAGAAACTGCACTGCCAGCTCTCTTGCACGGCGGCGCGACAAACGACGCAACGATTCATTACACGACTTTAACATGCAATTTCGACAATATTTAAAATTACCTCCAAACAGCGGACATAAAAGAGCGCGCTTTTTTCCGAGCCGCGGAGGCTATGAGAAACCTAGAAGTAAACCAAGCGGCAGTTCCCCAGAAAAAAGTCCAGAAAAGCCCCTTCAAACCAGCCATCAGAACAAGCGCAATAGTCGCGGACACGAACATCCATGCCCAAGGATTGTAGGCAAGTAAAGATAACGCTTCACACAACTCCGAGCCCGGAAGACCTCTATCCGCCCATACTACATGAACCTTTAAGCCAAGAGGCGCCGCAATAGCGGCGATTTTCTCTTCGATCCCATGATTATCAGGTCCGTCAGATGTCAAAACCACCGTCATTAAAGGCATCTCTCCTTCCGAAAACGACAGCCCACGACACTGTGACTTTTCAGGTAAAATACGCTCAACGAAACACGAAAGCCCACCACAGGAAATCTTTATACTACCATGAGGAGTCCGTTTCCAAATAAAATACAATTTAATCACTCCCAAGGGGTTTTTATTCCTCCTCGTCGTTCGTGGACGCCTCCGCTTCGAGACTGTCCTGCGAGGACTTAAGAGACTCGTTTTCCTCAACGTATATCCCCTGCACATTAATGTTCACGGCAGTGACGGTATATCCGGTGTAGCGCTCAAGGTTTACCTTAATCTTCTCCTGAACATCCCACGCCAAATCCGGGATACGCTGCCCATACTTGACAAGGACATAGGCGTCTACAACCATCGCTGGAACTTTTCCTTCTTCGACCGACACACGAATACTGTCGCCGGCCTTACGCCCTATACCAAACTTAGACGCGATGCCCATGTTGGCCGGTTGAATGTTGGGAATCCCAAGGATTGTCTTTTTTGCCAACTCAATAATAACGTCCTCGGATATGTGAATATTTCCCTCGAAGTGATTCTCTCCTGCCTCTCCTGAGCGAACGGCGTCTTTCTCAACATATTCCTGTTCCATTTTTTTCCCCCCTGAAATGTACTCTTGATACAGGATTCAAAATCGCGGGTTTCACTTATCAGATAGTGCGCCCAAATTCTTCTCCGCATCTGGGACAGACAAGATTTTCTTTGTCTTTCCCATCCTCGTGTTTGTAGTAAAAGGAATACGAACAAGCCGGACACGACGCTGATATATAACTCTCAGCTATAGAAGCGCTCCCTATATCTATATCCACATCATCGTCGCTTTCACTGTTAAAGTCTTCATAGCTTTCGTCGTAATCGTCGGCATCAGACTCTAATTCCTCTTGAAGATCAAAAAGCGAGTCTTGGAGGTCGTTCAAGTCTTCTTCAAGAGTTTCGTAGTCTTCTCGCTGTTGCTCAATCCGCTTGGACTGTTCCTCCAAATCTATAGCAAAAGCATTCAGAGCCTCAACAATGGCGGAGTAAATTTTAGTCTCCTTTTCTTCTTTAGGCATAAAATCAACAAGTCCTCTGAGATACGCCACATGTTCCTTGGAGTTCAAGGCCTCCACCCCCTGTTTTGGATTTTACAATTAATCGCTACCCTTTTTGGCTCGCTCAAGATAAAGCCCGGACCTTGTATCTACGACAACATACTCGTCCTTCTCGACAAAAACCGGCACTGTTACAGTGATTCCGGTCTCTAAAACAGCTGGTTTGCCGCCGCCTGTGACGGTATCCCCTTTGAAACTGGGGGGCGTATCCGTCACTTTCAAGACAACGCTCTTGGGGAGTTCTATGCCCATAATCTTTCCTTCAAAAACCTCTATATTAATCTCCATATTGTCTATGAGATACTTCGTAGCGTCTCCAAGGGCATCGGGTGTTATAGTCATCTCATCGTAAGTAGATAGATCCATGAAAACGTAGTTGTCACCGTCTTTATAACTGAACTGCGCCGGCTTGTCCTCATATATGATACGCTCAAATTTCTCTCCCGGCTTGAAAGAATTTTCGACTATGGAACCTGTCTCCACGTTACGCAACTTCGTACGCACCACGGCACCGCCGCGGCCCATTTTGTGGTGGTCGAACTCCACTATCTCCCAAATTCCATCCTGCCATCTAAACTTAAGCCCCGCGTAAAAATCCGTGGTATCTACTACCTGAGCCATACGAAAACTCCTTCCTGAATTTACTGCCTGACACTAAATTGTTATTGATACAAAAAGACGGAAAGTTAGGCTATATTATACCTTACTTCCCATCTTTTTATGTAATCAAATTTAATGGTTATTCTAAAATATAATTTAAAGTTAACGGAACATCACACGCTCTTGCTCAATGGCTATGTCCGGTATGTCGAGAATATACGGAATGATCACCATAACAACCTGTGTTTTCCTACCGGTATTCGTTCTGTAAGTAAAAAGCTCACCGAGAAACGGAATGGAGCCCAAGACGGGGATACGTACTTTGTTCCGACTCTTGTTGTCGCTAAAGAGTCCACCAACCACAAACGGCTCTCCATTTCTCACTCGCACATTTGTCGTAACATCACGATCGGTAGTTATGGGTTGCGGACCATCCGGAGTCTCTACTTCTCCGATTTGTTCGCCGGTGCTTACATGGAGCTTAATACTTACAAGACCATCACGCCCGATTGTTGGAGTTAACTCCATCTGGGGGCCGACTTCTTTATCCTCATACTGAATATTGTTGTTTTCGTCCTTGCCGCTTGGGGTGGGGTAGTTAGTCGTTAAGGTTATCTTAGCTTCTTGTCCGTCAATGGCTATGACTGACGGAGTAGCCAAAGACCTAGCGTTACCCTTGCTCTCAAGCGCGCGAAACGCGCCGTCGAATTCACGCCATACGCCCTGCATGGGAGTCGTAATGTCGGTTATAGCTGGAATTATTCCGTCGCCGTTGCCTATGTCAGTAGTGCTGTAATTCCTTCCGCGCCGATTGTCGTCAACGTAGCCGCCGCGCCCTCCGGTAGCACCAGCATAGCTAAACCACCAATGGTCATAAACAGCGTTTATGGCGCTCTCGACTTCAAACGCAGAGCTGTCAGAAAACTCAAGTATGCGTACTTGCAACATCACCTGACGTCCAGGATGGTCTAACCTTTGCAAGACTATAGCCACTTCTTCCAGAATATCGGGTGTCGAAGTCACATAGAGATTCTGGAGGCGTTTATCAACGGCAAGCCCCGCGGCTGTTATCCTAGTCAAATTAGGCAAAATAGTATTCATAGCATCAAGATCAGCGTAAGCGACATGAAAAACTCTGGTCTCTTCTTTACCTGCTACTTTAGCCAAACCACCCGATGTACCTATCAAAATTGTGTCTTTACCGATAAATTCGTATGAAATATCATATTTTTTCATCAGGTAAGCGTAAGCTTCGCTCAAGGGCACGTCTCGCAAAGTCATAGTAACAAGCTCAGACGGAAGAGACGAGTCGATAATGATGTTTTTGTTCACATGCACGCCCAACATACGAAAAACGTCTCTCAGCTCCGTATCTCTAAGATCAAGCGTTATCTTGGCAGCAGAGGCAAACGGTCCAGTCGGAACCTTAGGCGTCCTGGGCTGATAAGTAGCCTGCGGCGTCGCCAGTATCTTTTGTTGACGCTCTACGGTCACTAAGCGCAAGGTATAAGAATCCGACGGCGCTACCCCGCGCGTTGACTCAAGCTGAACGGGAGTTTCCGTCACAAAGGAAATAACAACATCGTCTGAAATCTGCTCTGTTGTGTGAGATCCCAACATAACAGCAGTGTTAGTTTGAATTTCCTTGAACGCAGACTTGTCCGCTTTTGTATCTTTTAAAGTTAAAGTGATGGCATTGCCGTCAAATTTCAACTCAGGCTGAGGCATTTTGCTACCTCGGAGAGTTACCAGCAAATCAGCGTCACCCATTTGATAAGCACTGATAGACGAGAGGCCGGAAAGTTTTTTTTCACCAGCCTTGTTGGCTTTTTCAGCCCCCCAAGAGACATCTGGAAAAATCAGACCAAAAGCCATCAATGCAACAAAAATACCGCGAACTAATCTCAAATTCAATTTTAAGCTTTTCATAAGTTTTACGCCCTCACCTTCGGGTAAAAGTCAACTTCAAAACTCGGGCCCGATGTCCCAGTTACGCCCTGCCCAATTCAAAACCACTTTATCGGCGGCTATGCGGACAATTCGTCCTTTTTGCTGCATAATGGCAAAAGTGTCCCCGGGTTTGACAATTATTCCGGAACTCATGCCAGGAATATCCATCACCGCCACCTGCTGTTTGCCGGACATCATAATTGCCCTAACCATAATAGGCGGCGGCAATTCCACCACGATCTCAGGGATCATCTCCTGATTGAAAATGCCCTCATCAACCGTAACTGGTGGAGGCGCGGTTGCCGGGTCAGCGAAAACATATTTTGCCATATCGTTTATGGATTGAGCGATACCGACACTTCCGATACGTAGCTCAGACGCGGTTTTCACCTGTTCCACCATAGCATTTAACCGCGCTTTGTCGGCGGCGGCGGCACTTGCCGTCGATGACGGAAAATACTGCTTTTCTTTCAGAAGCTCCTGAGCCTTATAGTAATTAAATCCGGCCCAACCCGTCCCTCCGAGAAAAACCAACAAAAAAAACACTCTAACGAGACCCGAAGATTTAGCCGCATTCTCCTCGCGTCCCGATAGTACGCCAAAGGCGGCATTTATCGCGCTTCCCCAACCTTCTCTTTCTTCCATATTTTCAATTCCCCTCTTCTTTGGATCGTCAAGAAATACAGCTGTTCTATACTACTTTACCGCGCTTATTATCGCTTCAAGCGTGACATCAGCTTGAACCGACTCTCTCGCCCTGGTGTCTTTGTTATCGGCAACAGTCGGAGAGGTTATGACTAAAGAAGCAACTCTGACAGTAGTAGATAGATTCCGCCAATCAGCGAGAGTCCTTATAAATGAGTAGTAGTTACCTTTCAGGCTTAGGGCAATCGAGCTTCGTCCATTTTGGGCTACTCCCATTTGTCTGGTTGTCAAAATATTTACGCCGTTCCTCTCAGCCGCGAGGCGCACCTCATTATAAAAAGTGGCTTCGTCTTTAGCCGAATTGACTCTGTAATTAGCAAGAACGGCAAAAACGTCCGAAAATACTTTTTTTTGCTCCATAAGCGCCTTGGTATCTTGATTCAGATCGACCCTACGCTGTTGCAGATTGTCATATTCCGCCTGCAATTCCGTGAGCCTGAGATCCACATAATAAATCCCACCTATAAGAGCCGCGCAAAGCAGGCAAAAGATAAACGCAATCCCGGTTTTTTTATCCATTATCTTCAGCCCCTTATTTTTGTTCGGATGAGTTCTGGCCGATTTGACCGATAGAATAAACGGGCAAATTTAACGTAAAGGACACTCGCTTGGTCGATTCGTTGTATTGCGAAGTGGGCATAGACGTATTTGAGAAAACACCGCTACTCATCAGGCCCTCCCTGAAGCCGACTAACTGATCTGTTGTGGCTGCGGTGGCATTCATTACAGCTGAAGGGGTCGAAGCTTGTTGAGTAAATTGAAGTCTTGTAAGCCCCATACCGTAAGGAATATTGTTTTCTATCGCACCCAAAACCTCAATGGTCGGCATTTCGTCTTGCATGATTTTAAGCGTATCGGCAAAGGTCTTCTCTCTGCCTCTAAGACGCCCTATTTCAGCCTCAAGCGCCCTCTTATCCAACTCCAAGTCCTCGACTTGGTTGTTCAGAAAATCTACCTCGTCCCGCAAAGACAATAATTTCATGGTCATAGTCGCTAAGTAAAAACCGCTGCTCCCCACAAAAACAATTATCAAGAGAGCCATGATAAAACCCATGAAGTTAAACGATGTACGTTTAACTTCCTTCTTTATAAGCTCGGCAGGTCTTAAATCAAATTTCACTATCATGACAGTATCCTCATAATTAAAATTACAACAAAGTCCTGACGGCCAAACCAAAAGCCGCCTCGAAGCCGTCCGCTCCGTTCATTTTAGCCGAGCTTCCCCACAGCTTTCCAACGTCCGGTTCTGTCACGGGCATAGATGTGGTAGACTCTAAAAGCTCGCCAAGGCGCGATCTTTTACCAAGAATGCCACCCAAGATTATATTTTCCACGGCCAACCCTTTGTATTGGTTTCCGGAAAATATAACTGTATTTTGAACGTCGCGCAAAATAGGCATCAGTCCATCATCAGAATCGCGCGCGCCAAGAGACGTCAAATCTATAGCGGACGAGCGAAAGAGGATACCGTTATTCTTGTAGCCCAGCATTATTTGTGTACTCTCAGGTTCTACAAAGACTACAAAATAACCGCCTTCCTCGCTTTGCGAGCCGACAACAGCTCTGAAAAAAGCCACGTTCATGGGCTCTATAGCCAATAAATTCAACCCAGCAGTTGAAGCTACTTTCATCATGTCGGCCATAAGAGTATGCTTGCACGTAGCGACAAGCACGACAGTCTTTTGTCCACCATCAAAACTGTTAGGGACATCAACCTCAACAACATCAGCGGCGGCCTCTTGATAAGAGTACGGAAAATACTTGTCGAACTCCAACTGAAGAGCATCTTTGACATCGCCAATCTGCATCTTTGGATAGTCCACCAGACGCAAGATAACATCTCTTGAAGGTATCCCCATTGTAATCGGGCAGCGAAACGTGCCTCCAAGAACAGATTTCATACTCTTCAAGGCTGATGTAACGCCATCCCAATCGGTCACCATATCCTTGACAATGACGCCATGATTCAGCGGCGTCATTTCCTTTCGCACGACCTTAAGAGAGCCCTTATCGCCGGACAACTCTATATAGCGCAACGAATCCCCATGAAGCGCCAAGCCGGCAAAATTACCGCTTTTAGAACTCTTTGCCATGTAAGGGATACCCCCTTGAAAATGATGAAACTTACCAACCGTAAATTTTGAAAATACAAAACTGCGCTTAAAATCTATTATGAAGTTATTTGAAGTTTTAGTCAAGTGGAGCGGGGTAATTTTAATCTTTCATTATCTAAACTTATTAAACCAAAAACGAAACTTTATTTCCATATAGAATATGTTATACTTTTAGAATTATATACAAGCGAGCTTTAGAGCGTGTTTTGAAAGCTGTGAGGAGGGGTGTCATGGTTTCGTCCGTCAAAGAAACAAAAAAGGAAATGAAAGAAGAAACGAAGAAAAAAATCTTGGAGATAATCGCTCCCTGGAGAGGCAGAAAAGGAGGTCTTATCCCTATTCTTCAGGGGTTGCAGGAAGTTATGGGATACGTCGCGGAGCCGGCTGTAAAAATAGTGTCCGATGAGTTGAAGATCCCAATGTCTGAAATATACAGCGTGGCTACGTTCTACGCGCAGTTTCACCTGACGCCTAGGGGGCGTTACATCATACGCGTCTGCCGGGGGACGGCCTGCCATGTGCGCGGTAGCCTGAAGGTTATGGACGCCGTCAAAGAGCAGACCGGCTGCCCCGAGAACGGCACGACAGAGGACTTGCGCTTTTCTTTGGAGCCGGTGGCTTGCCTTGGCGCTTGCGGTTTAGCGCCCGTCATGGTCGTGGACGGCAAAACCTTCGGACGCGTCACCCCGGAAGGTGTGAGCGGCATTTTATCTCAGTACGTGTAGAGGGGGTCAGTAAATGCCGAATTATCGTTCTCACGTCCTTGTCTGCAACGGAACCGGGTGCGCCTCGAGTGACGGCGTCACGGTTGTTGAAAAGATGAGGGAAGAATTAGAGCGCCAGAAGCTCGCGGACGAGGTGTTAGTCGTCCCGACCGGGTGTCATGGCATGTGCGAGATGGGGCCTATCGTAGTTGTTTATCCGGAAGGCGTGTTCTACTGTAGGGTCACACCCGACGACGCGCTTAAAATTGTGAATGAACACCTTCAAAAGGGTGTTCCTGTGGAATCCCTTTTATACAAGGACAAGGACCACGGGGATGTAGTTATCAAAAGCTACAAGGACATTCCTTTCTATGGACGTCAGCACCGCGTCACGCTCCAAAACTGCGGTTATATAGACCCATCCAATATAGAAGAGTACATCGCCCGCGACGGCTACGAGGGGCTTGCGAAAGCGCTTCTCGAAATGACGCCCGCGGCGGTCATAGACGAAGTGAAGAAGTCGGGGCTGAGGGGCAGAGGCGGCGGCGGCTTCCCGACGGGCACGAAATGGGGCTTTTGCGCCGCGTCGCCGGGGCCCAAAAAATACGTCATATGCAACGCCGACGAGGGAGACCCCGGCGCTTTTATGGACAGGTCTGTCCTGGAGGGCGACCCCCACGCGGTTATAGAAGGTATGGCCATAGGTGCTTACGCTATGGGCGCGGACGAGGGCTATATCTATTGCCGCGCCGAGTATCCTTTGGCCATAGAGCACCTTAAACATGCCATAGCGCAGGCCGAGGAATACGGACTTTTGGGCGAGAAGATATTCGGCTCGAACTTCAACTTTACGCTTCACGTCAAAGAGGGCGCCGGGGCCTTTGTCTGCGGCGAGGAAACCGCTCTCATGGCCTCCATTGAGGGAGAGCGCGGAATGCCGCGCCCGCGCCCGCCGTTCCCCGCCGTGTCGGGGCTCTGGGCAAAGCCCAGCAACATCAACAACGTCGAGACCTGGGCAAACGTCCCCCAGATTCTCTATAAGGGCGGCGACTGGTACGCCGCTATGGGCACCGATAAATCCAAGGGAACGAAGGTTTTCGCGCTCACCGGCAAAGTGAAGCATACCGGCCTTGTCGAAGTGCCTATGGGCATTCCGTTGCGCGAGATAATCTATGACATCGGCGGCGGCATTCTGAACGACAAAGAGTTCAAGGCCGTTCAGATAGGCGGCCCGAGCGGAGGCTGCTTGACAAAAGACCACCTTGACACCCCCATAACTTACGAGTCGCTCCCGGAGCTCGGCGCTATCATGGGATCGGGCGGCCTTGTCGTCATGGACGAGGAAAACTGCATGGTGGATATAGCGCGGTTCTTCCTCGAGTTCACGCAGCGTGAGTCGTGCGGAAAGTGCACGCCGTGCCGCGAGGGCACGAAGCAGATGTTGCTTCTGTTGGAGAAAATCTGCGCTGGCGAGGGCGATATGAAAGACATAGACCTCTTAGAAGAATTGGGCGTTATGGTAAAGAACATGTCGCTCTGCGGCCTCGGGCAGACCGCGCCAAACCCAGTTCTGACGACGCTCCGCTACTTCCGGGACGAGTACGAGGCGCACATAAAAGAACACCGCTGCCCAGCCGGATCCTGTCAGGCCCTGCTTTCTTACTCCATAATACAGGACACGTGCAAAAAATGCGGGCTCTGCGCCAAGAACTGCCCGACAAACTGCATTCCGGGCAATCGCGAAGAGGGGTACAAAATTGACTCCGAGAAATGCATAAAATGCGGCACCTGCTTCACGAAGTGCCCGTTCAAGTCCATTGCCAAGGGATAGGGGGCGAAAAC
>BOCC01000033.1 GCA_026002715.1 Synergistales bacterium | reverse complement strand
CTTTCGCATAAAGCCTCAGGCGTTAATGCCCTGCTGTCCGACGCCGCTATTTCTGTGAAATTTATCTCATTTATCTTCATACATTTACTCTAACATAATTTTACTTATTTTGAATGCCGGAGTAATAACATGAAGTTTTGTTTTATCTCCCGTTCCGCATGAGTAGACTGCCGACGATAAAGAGAGAATACGACATCGGACGCGTCATAGTTGTCGTGGACAAGGGCATTTGCTTCACAATTGTTGACGCTGTTAAGTTCGAGCACTGGACAGCAGACCAGTGGAAGGAATGGGTGATAGAACAAATAGGGTCGAAGGATGTAGGTGGTGGAGGTGGAGGGATGTTTGTTGCAAATTTTAGAACAGCTTTTCCTTCAGTAATTACTCCTTTCCTACCTTATAATTTAATTGATATCACCGCAGATGATCACACACAAGACGTTACGCTTCATTTTAGTGCAAAGCCAATCTATGTACTATTTATTAATATCAATACAACGGCTAGTGAACAGTCAGGTTTCTCTATAAAAGACAAAATAGTTGGAAATGATCTGGAACTATCGTTCGATTACTCTGGTTGGGGCAACCTCCGCGGAACTTTTTTCGTTTTTTTTTAAAAACACGCACCATTATCCCCCGGCGTTACGCCGGGATAATGGTAAAAAAACACCAAAATAGTTCCGTTGACGGTGCCCAAATTAACATGATCGAACGATAGTTCCAGATTATTTCCAACTATATCGCTTTTTATTTCTATAGAGTAACTATGGTCCTCAGCAACCGTTGTAGGGATATTAAGAAGTAGTGCATAGATTGGCTTTGCACTAAAATGAATTGTAAAGTCTTGTAGGTAATCATTTGTGGTGATATCAATGAGATTATAAGGTAGGAAAGGAGTAATTCTTGAAGGATAACCTGTGTTAAAATGTGCAACAAATATCCCTCCGCCGCTAACACCTACATCCCCCGATCCTATTTGTTCCAGCACCCATTCCTTCCACTGGTCTGCTGTCCAGTGCTCGAACTTAACAGCGTCAACATTTGATAAATCCGGAGTAAGGAGAATATTATTTTAAAAAAGGTAATACCATATTGTTGAAAATTGTAATCTATTTAATAAAATACGGTAATACCTAATTTAAAATTGTTGAATTTTGTTTTAATCATTGCGCCTTAGTAATAACATTAATGTCGTTACCAAGGCGTGATTTTTCATCGTTTTTCAATGGAAGGCAAAGACATATTCGGTGATCTGGAGAGGTTGTCGCGAAATGGGGCGGAGGAGGTTATTCCGTAAAGAATCCCTGATATACAAAGGCGGATTTGATAGCTTCGCAAGCTTGCCGTACACGCTCCTTGTAAGTACCGCGAAGTTTGGTTCGGTTCTGTTACCGCTCAATGTCGTTGGGGTTGTGGACTGTCTGTACGGGGGTGGGTTCCAGAGGGAGATGCCGACGTGCGATGGCGTCGATGGCATTATCGTTATTGTAAAATTCTTCGCCGTATTCAGCTTTAATTATTTTCAGGAAGTCATTCCAGTCTTTAGTTTTGCCTTTAGGCGCGGTTATTGAAACAGGGCGGTCGGGGTCAGCTTTTTTTAGACTTTCGCGGAGCTTGGCGGCGGCTTCCTGTCCGGCCTGCTTACCTGTTTTCGGGTCGGGCGCGTCATTATTGAAGGCAATCACAATCGCGGCTTTTGGAAACTTTTCGAGCCACCTCGGTGGCGTTGGCCGTGCTCCTGATGTGGAGGTATACATGTCGCCATGCTGTCCTTGGAGATCGTAAAGGGACATGGCTTCGATGGATGATTCGCATAGGTAAATTTTTTTCACATCACCGCCCTCCGCGCCAATGGAAAAGCCCTGTTCTTCGCGTGAGGAACCGGAGATAATTTTGTTGAAGCGTTTACCTTCTTCAATGCCTTTTACTTCTATAATTTGGTCAACGCCAACGGAAACCATATTACTGTACGCTCCCGCGTGAGTGCCGTAGATTTTACCGTCCGCAATTGCCTCCTCAACGACACCGGGGTCGATTTTACGCTTATGGATTAAATAGTTGTGAATCGCGACGGTGGCAATGTCTGATTTTTCCGGGGGTGTAAAAGGTTTAGGTTCTTTTTTTGCGGCTTCGATTCTTCGAGCGGCGGCGATAATCTGTTGTTTTTGATATTCTTCGTCCCGGAGCAGGTCATCGCGTCCGATGAGTTCTATTACTTTGTTTCGCGCTTCGACAAATCCACATTGGTCAAGCGCCATCACAAAATTTATCGGGTTACTGCCGTGTAATTTTTCATTCGTAAAGCTGTTAAATTTTTGCTCATTCGCACCAGTGCCAATCCAAACGGACTGGCCGTCATTACATACCCATTTAATGGAGGTACCGCCGTTTTCGCGTGGAACGAAACCGAGTTTTTCGGCTATGTCAGCGAGGGGATAGGCTTTGGCCATCGCTGTGAGTTTTTCTCTTTCGTCTCTCAATTGTTTCATCTCCTGCTTGGGTTTAGTTTTCTCGTTTTTTGTTTTCTGAATATTGGGATTTGAAATTTTTGTATTTTTCTCTTGAGTGCCGAATTTGAGTTTTTCCAAGGCATCGGTGTTTTTAGATCTTCATTGCTTCGCTCATTTCTATTTTGTTGATATCTCCATGCTCGAACAGAAATTTGAATCAGTCATTGAAGTGCGTAACTGAAGAGAAGCCCCTGCCTCTATAGGCGGTAGGTTATATTAGCTTTTTGGATGAAATTTTTGAATTATCAGCGGGAGCTATTGCTGCGGTTTTGTTCTCGTTCCAGTGTTTTTTCCCAAGTGCGCTCAACTTCATGTTTGAAAAATTTGTGCATTGGTTCCAAAGCCTCGGTTCGGTCATAGGCTTCCAACGCGGAATAGTAATTGGTTTTGTCTTCATTAAAGATGATCATGGGTGGGTGATCGTTCGTCATCAGGTAATAGTTGAGCAATGTACGTCCCACTCTGCCGTTACCATCCGCAAAAGGATGAATATACTCAAACCGCGCATGAAAGTAAGAAGCAATTTTCAGCGTGTCTTTGTTTTTAAATTCCTCAAGTTCGCCAAGAAGTTCCTGTAAATCATTTTCCACATATTCCGGTGTTGAACCTACCTCATTAAGACCTGTAACGTAATCATGTTTTTTGAATTGACCAGGACGTTCTCCTTGCGCAATATATCTACGCTCATCATAGGTTCCGTTTGTCAATATTGCGTGTATTTCCT
Organism: Synergistales bacterium; assembly: GCA_026002715.1. GTDB lineage: Bacteria > Synergistota > Synergistia > Synergistales > Aminobacteriaceae > BNVG01. Next base: position 18,216 of record BOCC01000033.1, on the reverse strand, counting down.
TAATTAGCGGAAGATCTAACACTTTTTTGGCGGCTATGTTGTCTTTCAGGAATTCATAGCATAATTTTTGGTTTTGCTGTTCAAAAATAGTACGCGGATCTCCGGTGAAATTCAAAACGTGACCGTTTTCAAAAATTTCCCGCGTGTCATGATAAGTGATCGCTTCGTTTTCGATTTTTCCAGAGTTGTACGCAAACAAAATTTTAAAGTTATTCAAACGCAAGTCAATATCCGCCTGTGTTTTTACGTAAAATTGACGCCACATAGCAACAATTTTTTCATATTTACTCACAGCAGTCACCTCGGTTAAGTTATTTGTGATCAAAATCAGTATTTGACGCTGGGAGAATGAGGTGTTTTTTGAGTTCTCCTTTTCGATAATTGTAATTTTTCCGATGCTATATATTATATCAATGTTACTTTTCTTTTTAGATTTTGGGAATGAGCAGTTTTTAGATTTGACGCTGAACCATGAGTAATAGGTTTAGATGGATGCTTGGTTTTTATTTTATGATAAAATAAAAACGACAGGGAGGTATGCTGATGTTGTATTTGAGCGGTATATATGCTTTGAATTTAAATTGTGCGTTAGATACATGTGGAGACTGGCATCAATCATCTTTGCGATGGGATAACTTATTTTTACAGGAAAGCAAGTCTGCCTTTTTTGCAGATTACGGAATTGAACAGAACAAAAATATTCCTTGTCATAACGAATTATTCAATGTTGCAAATCATATACGAGCTTTGCTTGACTTGATTATACAAGGTAATTTTGGTCTCGCTCAAGGTATGAATAATGATTTTATTTGTAACGATAATTATACGATGGAAATTTTCAATAAAATTTTGTTGATGCAAAAATTACCTCATTGGGGTGATATAGATATTTTTATGGGGAGAGAATATCATGGAGAATGGCTTGATTTCAAAATTGCAAGAAATATATGATTGGCAATTAAAGCATCAAAATGTAATTATAGATTTTTTGCAGTACACAAATTCAAAAACAAGCAATTTGATTTTAAAGGGTGGTACAGCATTAGCTATGTGCTATGAACTTGATCGATTTTCAGAGGATATTGATTTTGATGGTCGCAAACATGAAGATGGAGCAAATAATACTGTTGGCAATATTGTTGACAATTTTTGTAAAAGTAATAACTTTACATATAGAGTTGCTAAAGATACTGAATTTGTAAAAAGATATATGATTCATTATGAAGATGATATTTCCAAGAAACCATTGAAAATCGAAACCTCTTATAGAAAAAAAGAAGTCTTTGAAGATGAAGTAACTAAAGTTAATGGCATTATGGTATATAAAGTAGAACCTTTATTAATCATGAAGGTTAATGCCTACAGTGATCGCGATAAGATTAGAGATTTATATGATTTGGTATATATTTACAATAATTTTGCAGAACAAGCAAGTCCACAGTCCCTATCGTTTTTGAGAAATGCTTTTGAATACAAAGGTATAGAGCATGTTGATTATATTTTGAAAACTCAAAGTGATTTACTGATTAATAACGAAAAACTGTCGGGTGATTTTTTGGAGATGTACAGTAATTTAGGACTGCTGTATGAAAAACATGAACCAAAAAGAAGTTTTAAAAATGTTTGGAGTCAGGATGAAAAATCCAGGGAATTTAGTCGCTAATAGATTATCTCTATATTCACTGTCAATAGCTGAATATAGAGATAAAGAGGTTTAACGGCTTATATCGGGGGAGGGTTGTTTTCTTTCGTTGTTGACTATTATACCGGTGGAGATTTTTTCGTTGTCTCCTAATCTTGTTTTGCCCCTGATTATTGCGTTGCCACTAACATTTGCATTGCTAAAGATCACTGAGTAGTCTTTGATTTTCGCGGAGCCCGAGACCCTTGATTTATCGGTGACAGAGGCGTAATCGCCAATTTCGGCCTTGCCTGAGACAACGGCATCACCATTAACTATCGCGTTGCCATTAATTATTGCTGATTCCCGTATGGTCGCGGAGTCAAAAATTTGGGCTTTATCGGCAACAGTCGCGTAGCCGCTGACTTTTGCTTCCATAAATACCTCGGCATTTCCGCCAATTGTAGCGTGTCTATTGATTATCGCCTTTTCATAGACTTTAGCTTTATCCGAAACTGTCGCAGCATCGCTGACTTCGGCGTTGCCGTATACATGGGCTTCCTTCATGATTACCGAATTTCCTGATATTTTCGCTCCGTCTTTTATTTCTGCGTTATCAGTGACTTCTGCTTCTCCATTGACTGTCGCGTATCCCGATACACTCGCGCCTCCGGATACACAAGCATTTTGTGATATCTGAGCATCGCCGGATATCGAGGTGTAATTTTTAACCTGAGCATAACCGAAGACTCTCGCGTCGTCATAGATTTCCGAGTCGTCCCATATCCAGCAATCGCCTTCATGGGACAAGTTGGATTCGCTATTGACAAAACCGCCAATGTCTCCGGCGCGGATACCGATGCTGGGGATGTCTTTCAGGGCTTTGACGCGGTATTGGCAACATCCGCTCATGCTTTCTTCTTTTATTAACTCGTATTTTTTTTCAACTTCTTTTTCCGTATTGCAGTTTCTCACGACAATGCCGCCGTGGATTTTCTCGCTGCCGCCGACTTCCGCATTGCATATAATTTTCGCATCACCGAAAATTTTAGCGTGGCCATGCACTATCGCGTCATCTTTAACCTGCGCCGATCCGTGGACTTTTGCATTAGAGGTTACGACTGCGTAACCACCGACATGTGCGTTGCCGCTGACTTCCGAATTCCCATTGACTATCGCGTTTCCATATATTCTCGCATTGCCGCCAACGCGAGCTTCGTATTCGATCCTCGCGTAATTGAAAATTTGGGCATTTTGGGTAATCCACGTTCTGCCGTCAACCCGCGCGTCACCACTAATTTTGACGTCCTGATCTAAATGGGCGCTGCCTGAAACTATAGCACGGTCATATACCTGCGCTCGATCTGAGATCTCAGCATAGCCTCCGACTTGAGCTTCGCCAAAAATCATGGCTCTTTCTTTCACTTTCGCGCTACCATAGACTTTTGCTTTTTGCGATATCTCCGCGTCACCGGAAACTTCAGCGTTGCCGTATATCTCTACATAATCACCTGAAATTTTCGCGAAATCACCAATTTTCGCCCTGCCACGAATATCCGCGTTACCTCCAATTTGGGCTTTACCCATAATTTCGGCTTCGCCGTAAATATTCGCTTCACCGGAGATTCGCGCTCCTCCCCTGATTTTAGCGTTACCGCCGATTGTCGCGTTGTCGTCAATTATCGCCTGCTCGGTGATATGAGCGCTTCCACTAATCGTCGATCTTCCTGAAATCTGTACGTCGCCCTCCACTATCGCGTCATCGGTAATTTCGGCATCTGCATAGACAAAAGCGTTCCCTTTAACTTGAGCATAGTTTCTTACTTTTGCGTTTTCGTATACCTCCGCATAATTATGTACCCAACAATGACCTTCTTGGGACAGGTTTTCCTCGGACGCAATAAAACCGCCGAGGTCGCCGGCACGGATATCGGTGTTGGGGATGTCGATTAAGGCCCTGATGCGAAAGAGCCCAGCGTTGTTTTGCTCATCGGTTAGTTCGTATTTTTTTTGTATTGCGGTACTTTCCATTGTGATCGTCTCCTTTTTGGATTGAGAAATTGTTGTCGTTGGTCGTCTGTTTATACCGTTGTGAGATCGTAAATGTGCTGTTTTAATAATTGCGGTTTAGTAGTAGTTTGCTCTGTTGAATTTCCGTTGAAAAGCGGGTTTTGTGATGATGTATTGGCTTGTATTGGTTCCATAGGGGGTCAAAAGTAAATGTCGCTTGACAGCGGTCATAGTTATAGAACCTGAAATACTTCTTCAGACCGGTTCGCGCGTCGGGCAGCGATTCCTTTTCTCGTTTGCTGATTTTTGAGTATGGAGACTATCGCCCTCGGTCTTGTCCCTCATCCTGTTTCTTCTCATTTTCCATGTCTAAAAACGCTTTCTCAGCCTCGCGTCCTGTTAAAACTTCTTTAAACTTTGTTTTCCCGGATCGTATCAAAACCTTCTCAAAATCGTCAAAATCTTTCTCCTTGGCGTCTCGCAAATCCAAATCATCAAACTTATGCAAAACAACCATATCTTTCGCATGTATCTTTTGTATGGCGTAATCATCTGTAGTGGAAACAATAACACCGTAATAAACTTTATCTTTTTCCGCCTCGACAACCTTTATAGCTTTGTTGTCATATATAACCTGAGTCTTTTTCACGGCTTGTTCTTTCGGAGATAATGCCGTATCAGAATTCTCTGCTTCTGTATGATTATCAATAACTTCCGCTTTCCCTTCAACTAAAGCAAGTTTCCCAAGAAATTTCTCCGCCAACTGCAAAAAATCTCTTGTTTGTGTCATAGCTAATTCCACTTCTTCTTTAGGCGCGGATCTTTCATCAGAATAATCTGCAACACGGCGGGTAGATTGTATATCGTTTATTTTTCTCCTTGTATCTTTAGGTAAATAGCCATCTTTAATAAATTCACTTGATAAAAAATTATGAACCTGTTTATGAGTTGTCCCCTTAATTCCCCTCATATGCAACAAAGCTGTTTCTGCATGAAACAAAGCATAATAAGTTCTGTTAGCTGCGCCGTCATAATCCTGATCGTTAAACAATAAAAAAGCTGATTTGTAAGCTCTTTCAGTTTTTTCGACATTGACCTTAATCATTTCAACACAATCTTCATCCTCCAATGTCATAAAGAACCACCCCTTCCCTACTGATATTTTTCATTAAACTGTAATAACTTAAATCCTGAGTTTTCCCCTCAGAAACTGTTAATACTTCCAAATAAGCATTTTCGTCAAAATCCATATCCCACATTACGTCAGCGCTAATACCATTTATATTACTAAAATGCTCCAATGTCCGTTCCTTTAACACCACAAGCACATCTATGTCTGAATCCTTATTCGCCTCATTCCGCGCGACGGAACCGAACAAAACAATCTTCAATAAATTATCACCGGCGTACTCGATAACTCTTTCCACAAAAAATTCCAGTGTTTTTTTGGTGACAGTGTGCATATCCGGCAAAGCTCTTTTCTCGTCAAGTACTAGCACAGAAATCACCCCCCTCCTCAAAATATACCATATGATAATCATTCTGTAGCGTTTCAAAATAGATTATTAGTCGAATCCGCGCGTGCCGGCTGTTCCCAAACACGACACGGTTCCTCTTTCAGGCAATAGACATCATCAACGGCTGATTGCTCGACAAAGCCTTTTTGAGACGTTCACGCTCATTCTTCTCCTTGTCCAAGTTTTCGCTGTCCTTCAGCGGTGTCGTCATTTGTTTATACCGTTGTGAGATCGTAAATGTGCTATTTTAATAATTGCGGTTTAGTAGTAGTTTGCTCTGTTGAGTTTCCGTTGAAAAAGTGGGTTCTGTGATGATGTATTGGTTCCATAGATGCAATGTTTTATTGCGGATAATGGTTCTCAATGAGTCATCAATTTTTGCGTAAGAGTATTCAAAAATTGTTTCTCTTCTTTTTATGTGTACACACATTTTCGCGCATTGTGATATACGCTGCGCGGTGTAGTTCGGATTTTCCGTTCCCATCAATCCCATTATCCTGTCTATTGCGCCGCTGTTCGAGCCGGCGTGTATCGTTCCGAATACCAAATGTCCGGTTTCAGCCGCTACAAGAGCTGTCTCCGCTGTTTCCCGGTCCCTTATTTCTCCTATGAATAAAAGATCGGGGTCTTCCCGCATACAGGCGTGCAGGGACGCTTTGAACATCGGAGAGTTAAAATCTAATTCTTTTTGTGTCGCATATCCTTTTTGTGGGTTAAAAATATATTCAACAGGATCTTCTATCGTTACAACGTGAATTGGAAAACGAGATATTATGTGCTGTAAAATGGATGCTATAAATGTGCTTTTTCCACTCCCTACCTGTCCGGATACTAAAATCAAGCCCGATCCCAATGTTTCAAAATCTTCTGTATTGTTGAAAAAATATCCGGCGCATGTTTTTTCTATTGGAGGGGGAATCATTGGCAAGACGCGTATAAATAACGTCAAGCCGTCATCGACGCTTTTTGTTTCCATTGTTCTGATTCTGAGGCACGTGTTTTTGAGGTTAAGGCTTGCGGCATTTTGAGTGCCCTGAAGCTGAAATACTTGCGGCACGTCGATCTCGATCTGCTTTTCTTTTGATATTTTTCCGGCTATGCGTGTTCTTGCCATAACTAATCTCGTGTTGTTCACTTCTTCTAAAGAAGACATGAACAAATGTATATCTGTAAGGTAAGGCAATACCATAAGGTCGGAAATTTTTTCAATTTCACTCAATTATTTTTGCTCCTTTTGATTTTTGAATACAGGAGGTCTTTGTTTTTCAGAAACTGTGAAGCCCTCCTGTTGGGTTTTATCGGCTCATGTCTGTGGTGTCTTGGATTATGATTATGGAGTTGCCGAGAATCTTGGTATTACCGCTGAACTTTCCGCCTGAGACTAAGGCGTTTTCGGATACCCGTACCGTTCCTGAAATTTTTGCTATTCCACAGACCATGGCATCATCGCAGATCTTCGCATATTCGGAGATTACCGCTTTATCAAATACTTTCGCCCTATCCTTGGCGAGCGCGTTGTCTTTTATGTTGGCGGAGCCGAAAATCTCTGTTTTACCTTCAATTATTGCCTCATTTTCAATAATAGCATCCTCGTAAATTTTTGCCTGTCCCGATACCTCCACACTGTCGGCAACCACGGCGTTACCGAAGATCTTCGATTCACCGTAAACATACGCTTTGTCTCTGACGATTGCGTTACCATAGACTATCGCGTCATCGCAAACCTGAGATTCGTCAAATACCCAGCAGTTGTTTTCATGGGAGAGGTTATTTTCTGAGGCGACAAAGCCGCCGAGGTCGCCGGCGCGGAGTCCAATGTCGGGAATGTCTCTCAGGGCCTTGATACGATAGAGGTCGTTTGCGTTTTGCTCGTCAGTCAGTTCGTATTTTTTGTTTTTTGTTTCGAAAGGCGTTGTATTTTCCATTTTGATTTCTCCTTTTTTTTAAAAAAATAACTGCTAAAAAATCTCCCCATCTTTATATAAGCAGACTGCCGACGCGGTTTTTGCGTCGCGCAGGCCGCTTAGTTTCAGCATCAGGTGGTAGGTTAATCGTTGATTCAAGTTTTACTATCGACTTATTTGATTCTGCGATTTTTCTGTAATGTTTTTTTGGTTTTTTTCTTCAATTGTGCTTTGTAATATTTGTGTGATTTTTTCTATCGTTTTGTTATCAGGTATGTAATCATTTGGTCTGCATGATAATCCTGTCATAATGTCTCGCGTTAATTTTCTTAATGGATGAGCAGCATCGGGGCAAATTATCGCTATCTGGTTTCGCATGTCTTCTAAATCTGTTTTCGTTATTGTCTGCTTTTCTCTTTTTGTTTTTAATATTTCTTCCGCAATTTCGATTGGAGTTTTATTTTCTGTTGAATCGTTTATGATTTCATTGTTTTCGATTACCTTATTCCCAATATTGAGTTCAATGTTGATTTGGTTCAATCTCGTCAGTTTTTTCTGCAATTCGTCTTCCTTCGGAAATGTTTTCCCTATTTCTTCCCGTGCTGTTTTTATCTGTTTATGTATATCCTCAAGTTTATTTTTTTGTTCAGATATCCGGTCTGAAATACCGTCAAGGGCATTGTTAAGCCGTGTTATATTACCTAAAGGACTTTCTCCAAGTGTAGTCGAATGACTCATTTCACATTTAAGGGTAATTTCGGGAGATTGTTTTACATCATTATATTTCACGAACATCTCAAAGCCTCTGTAGTTTCCGATGTAGTCGGAAGTGAAGGTTTTGACGGTTTTGGCAAATTCGGTCAGGGCTTTTCCGGCGTCTTCTTTTTCCGTGTATTTTCTGCCTACAATGTCAATGCCGGGGAAAGTTTCAGACTTTCTTGTCAGCGTGCTTTTGGCTTCATCTTTCTCCAATCCCTCTATACAGCTTTCTGTAAATCTTATTTGGTTAGGATACTCTTTCCGCAGTTTGTCCTGTAAAGCGTAGATATTGTTTTGATGCGAGCTTTTTGCTATTTTTAGTTTTGTAACGTCCACGTCTAAATCCATTTTTTCGCGTATGAGAGGGTTCCCGGCACAAAGAGCTTTAACCTCTGCATATGACAACACGGATTCATCAACATCTTCGCATGACCTGGCAGGACTTTTAGACGTCATTATCTGACTGATAAATTTTTGTTTGTTTTCGACGGTCTGCCACAGATAAGCGTCGAAAGTGGCTTCTGTGACGTATCTATAGATATGCACCTCAGGGTTGTCGTTGCCCTGCCGGATTATCCTGCCCTCGCGCTGAGTGAGGTCAGACGGCCTCCATGGGCAGTCCAGATGGTGTAAGGCTATGAGTTTATTCTGAACGTTCGTTCCCGCTCCCATTTTCTGTGTCGAGCCCATGAGGACGCGGACGCTTCCGTTTTGAACTTTCGCGAATAGTTCTTTTTTTGATTTTTCGTCATCGGCGTCGTGGATATAGGCGACCTCGTTTTCCGGTATACCTTTTTGGAGGAGTTTTTCTTTGATGTCGTCATAGACGTTGAATTTGTCTTTACCGGGTGTCGAAAAGTCACAGAAAATCAGTTGTGTAAGTTTTTTGTCTTTTGTTTCGTCCCATATTTTATATACATTTTCCATACAGATATTAACCTTGCTTGTCGGTTCATCAGGATACGCCGTATCCATGAGCCGCTGGTCTATTCCTATTTTTCTACCGTCCGATGTTATGACGAGCATGTTATCCTCGGTCGATTGCACTTCGCGATTTGTGATTTTAGCGGCCCTTACTGAAAGTTCCTGAACGAGAGCTTGTTGTATCTCCGAGGGTTTTGCCACGATGTTGTGATAGGTAGCTTCTGGTCTCGGAAGATTGAGGGTGTCGGCTGTTTTGATGTCGGCCACGTCTTTGAATACGCTCATCAGCTCCGGCAAATTGTAAAATTTCGCGAATCGCGTTCGCGCTTTATAATTTGTTCCTTGAGGTGAAAGTTCTATGTTTGTTGTGGTTTCACCAAATGTGGAAGCCCAAGCGTCAAAGTGTTCCAAGGATAAGTCTTTTAATTTGTCGTACTGAAGATAACGCATAACCGTATACATCTCCGTCATCGAGTTAGAGATGGGAGTTCCCGTGGCGAAAACCACGCCCTTATTACTTGTCATTTTGTCCATATAACGGCATTTCATAAACATATCCGATGATTTTATGGCATCTGAACACGGAATGCCGGCAATATTGGCCATTTTCGTGTAGAGGAACAGATTTTTGTAATTTTGACTTTCGTCAACATAAAGTCTGTCCACGCCTAATTCTTCAAAACAAATAACGTCATCTTTTCTGTCTGCGTCAGCAAGCTCTTGAAGTGTACCCTCCAGACGTTTTTTGAATTTTTCGAGTTGCTTTGTGGTGAAACGGCTGCCGCTTTCTTTGAGCGCGTCAACAATGTCCCATATTTGTCTTTGTATAAAATTTTCCTGGCGTTCTTGTGAAAGAGGAATTTTTTCGAACTGGCTATGACCGATAATGATGGCGTCATATTCGCCGGTGGCAATACGGGCGCAGAATTTTTTGCGATTTTTTGTTTCAAAGTCTTTTTTTGTGGTGACGAGTATATTTGCCGCAGGGTAGAGTCTCAGAAATTCTGACGCCGTTTGTTCAGTAAGATGATTAGGGACAACCATGAGACTTTTATTGCAAAGACCGAGGCGTTTATTTTCCATTATCGAGGCTACCATCTCATATGTTTTTCCCGCTCCGACTTCGTGAGCGAGCAGTGTGTTCCCGCCGTATATTACATGAGCTATGGCGTTTTGCTGATGTTCCATTAATTTTATTTCCGGATTCATTCCGGGGAACACAAGATGGTTTCCATTATATTCTCTGGGACGAGTCGAGTTAAAAAGGGTATTATATTTTTCAACGAGATGTTCGCGCCGTTCTGGGTCTTGAAAAATCCAGTCCCTGAATTTTTCTTTTAACGCTTCCTGTTTCATTTGAGCGAGAGTTGTTTCCTGTTGATTTATTTGCTTTTTTTCTTCGCCATTTTGATTTGTTATATTGTCAAAGATTTTTATGTCTTTCAAATTTAGGGTTTTTTCAAGGATATCATATGCGTTTATTCGCTTTGTGCCGTATGTCATAGTTGTAAGGATATTGTTTTTGCTGTAGAGATTTCCTCCCGTGACGCCCCAGTCGGCAGTGAGAGGAGAGTATTCTATCTGTACGTGATCGCGAATTCCCTTTGGTGTTTCGAATGTTTCATACATGAAGTCCTGTATATATTTTCTGTCTATCCAAGTAGAACCAAGGCGAACGTCAATGTCTTTGGCTTCCAACCATGTTGGTTGCGCTTCCTCTAACGCTATTACGTTATTTGAGAATATCTCTGGCTTTTCGGCGGCGTGGATTTTTGCAACGGCAAGTTTTCGTCTAACTTCTCCGGAGAGGTATTCATCCGCGGTTTCGTATATATATGCGCCGTCAGAGGATTGGTATTTTTCCGGATTCGGAAAGATAACGCCCCGTAAGTCGCTGATGATTTTTTCTTTATTCACTCCGGCAAGCCTGGACATATAATCAATGTCAACGCGGGCTTTTTCAGAAAGAGAAATGGCGAGGGCTTCTGTTGGCGTATCAACGGTATCAGGAACGGAATATTGGCGTATGGTTCTTTTATTGAAGATATCAGCCTTGTTTTTAAAATTGCCGTCTTCATCAAGTGTTTCTAACGCGCAGAGCAAATAATACGCGCTGTCGCGATTATATACTTTTGCGTTTTGTTTATTGTTAATGAGCCCGTATTTTTTTGTGAAAGCATCATAAAGAGCGTTTAGATTTTGTTGTTCCGCTTTCATGATTCCGTCACCAGGGGAAAAATTGCCTTGTTGACTGTTTATAACGGCTTTAACGGAATCGTTGATCTCAATCATGGCCATCAGCCGTTCTTTGTCGCCCTGAGACATGTTTTGTTTTTCCATTCCGGAGTTTTCACGGTAATAAATTTCGTTGTTTATTACCGCGTAACTCCAATTTCGCACGTTGGGATCAGCGGGTATCCATTCAGTTTTCGGTTTATCGAATTCAGAGTCAACGGTGTAGTCGATTATTTTCCCTTTGATATTCTTTATAGCTTCTTCCAGAAGATCGGAAAGGTTTTTATCTTTAAATGGTATACAAGAGGTTCCTTCGCCTCCGTATAACTTGTTTTCGTTAATCATAGTACCGAGGATCATTTCGGGATGTTCGGCAAAATAGGCGTTGAGAGGAATGTCGTTCTCGTTCTTTCCCAGATGTGCCCAATCGGGTTCGATGTCTATCATGCGCTCGCGCTTACGGAGAAAAACAATGTCCGTCGTCACTTCTGTTCCCGCGCTGTCCTTGAACGTGTCATTCGGCAGACGTATGGCGCCCATCAATTCCGCTCTTTGTCCTAAATATTTACGGACGGAGGGATTTGACTTATCCATTGTTCCCTGAGACGTAACGAAGGCAATGACACCGCCGGGACGCACAAGATCAAGAGATTTCGCAAAAAAGTAGTCGTGAATGCGGAAGTTGCTTTTGCTGTATTTCGGGTCAGATATTTTATAATCGCCAAAGGGGACGTTGCCAATGGCAACATCGAAGAAATGTTCCGGAAAATTTGTTTTTTCAAAACCTGTGACTTGTATGTCGGCATTTTGGTAGAGTTGTTTTGAAATGCGCCCGGAGATTGAATCAAGCTCAACGCCGTATAATTTTGAATTTTGCATGTTTTCAGGGATGAGGCCGAGAAAATTTCCCACCCCCATAGCGGGTTCAAGGACATTGCCTGTTTCAAACCCCATGTTGCCGATGGCGTTATACATGGCTTTTATAACTGTCGGGCTTGTATAGTGAGCATTCAGCGTAGAGGCGCGAGCGGAGTTGTATTCGTCATCGCTGAGAAGTTCTTTAAGTTCCGCGTATTCTCTGCTCCATTGGTTATTGTCGGGGTCAAAAGCCTGCGGTATTCCACCCCAGCCGGCATAGCGCGATAACGTTACCTGTTCATCCGGGGTTGCGTATCTTTTCTCGGACTCGATTGTTTTCAGTGTTTTTATGGCCGCAATGTTGGTTTGAAACCTTGTTTTTTGGCCGCCATGACTGTAGGGCTCGTCCGGGATTCGGTAGTTAAGTTTTTGAGAAACAAGAGATGTTTCCGAGACAGAAGAGCTTTCAGCTGGTTTTTTTGACTCAAGTTCAGATCGCTCCTCTTCGTTTTTGATATTTGCGGTATTTTCTTTGTTTTTATCAAGCGTTTCGGTGTCCCAGAATTTTTTATCAAAGTCTTTTTCTTCGAGATAAGCCGTTCTCGCCCGCTTAATCTTTTCCATATCGGCGGCGTAGTCGTTACTGCCGTCGTAAGCGAGAGTACCGTCTGCTTCTAAATAGAAATGTCTGATTTCGTAGGTATGAGATTTATTGCCGGCCACACTATGAAAATCCAGAGTGTTGTCTTTTATGGTCAGACTGACGTTGTTTTTAGTTCCGCCGTAAATCGATAAGAACGTTCCACCAAACGCGCTTTTTGTAGAACGATAGCCACTTTGCAAAAAATAGCTATCAAGCTCGTCTTTGCTCAGGTATTTTCTTGGAGCGGAATGCTCTTTTGGTATTTCAGGTTGCTCTATACCCAACATCTCCGGAAGCGTTGTCTCTATGATGGGTTTATTAATGTCAGGAGATTGGGTAATATAAGGGTAGTAGTATTCCGTGCCGTATCTGCTTGTCTCTATGAGGTTTGTCAATCTGTCGCGAACCTGAGACCATGAAAGGAAAGTTCCTTCGGCTGAGGTAAGAATCGTGTTGCCTTTGGTAATTTTAAGTCCTTTCGAATCGTAGCTTGCATAGCCTGAAACTCCGTCAGGATAGCTCAAAGTCCCTCCGCCTGTTCCATATTCTTTTTTCAGTGAATTGTTCTTTTCCTGCGCGGACGCGTCACTCGCGCAAATACGCACAATTCTTTCAATTCCACCCTCAAAATTACTGCCACGCATGAGAACGAAATCAATATCGGAGTCATTCATTTGTTTTAATGTTGGTTGTTCGACTGTTTTTGTCGCGGGATGCCCGATAATAGGAGAAAAGTATTCGGATCCGTATCTGCTTGTCTCTATGAGGTTTGTCAATTTTTTGTATGCCTGTTTCCAGGAAATAAATGTTTTTTCGTTTAAAACGATGATCGATTCTCCCTTAATGACGGTTATGCCCTTGATATCGGATTTTATCCGTCCCGATGTGCTATCGGGATAAGTAACAGGAGTTTCGTTAATATCGAACGCTCGTTTCAAGGCTTCAATTCTGTCTTCGTCCGCAGATAGTTCAGGCGTAAGTTCCATGCAAATATTCACTACTTCTTCTTCTCCCGCGAAAGATGACGCGGCTTGCATGAGGGCGAAGTCAACGTCAGTATCGCTTACCTGCTCGTAATATGCAATATTTTCAGACGCCTCCTCGTCGTCGGCAAAAAGAAGCAGTTGATTCGGATCCGGTCTGAGAGATTTCGCGGCAACTTCGTCGTCAAAATCGTCATTAATGCTTTCACTGAGAACTGCGGTGTTTTTGTTAGCAAGAGGATGTTCAACTTGCGTGATTTGTTCGATCTGGTCAATTTGTTCGGTTTGAACAAGAAAATTTTTGGGGTTTGAATAATAAAGGGATTCAAATTTTTCCTTAACTAAAAAACGGGTTTCAGGTGTTGTGGAATTCAGGGGTGTGTAAGTCAGAAGAACATCCTGATAAGACTCGCTGATATTCTTGATTGTATAGGTTTCTTTGTCGTCAATGCCAAGGTATACGGTATCGCCAATCGCGTAATGTTTCCCGGTCCGCGAGGAAGGTCCGGGGAGGAGCGCCCCGGCCCTTTTATCGGGTACTGTCGATTCTTTTACCCGTAAATTATCTCCTGAAGCGTTTCCTCGGCCATCATTTTCGTCATGTTCATGCGCCCGACCCATTCCATCATGTTCGTGTTTTTCAACTCTTCCGGTATCGGATTCCTCTTCAGCATCTGCTCCATCCAAGCCTCTACTTTCTGCTGACATATCTCCTCTATGTCCAGCAGGTGTTCTTCCAACTTCCCCTCCGCTTTCAAAGAGGCGAGAAGCCCTTTCTTGTGGTCTTCCAGATAGATCCTCCTCATGGCGCTGTATTTCCCCATTCTGCGAGGCTCCGGTTCCGGGATCTCCTCTATTTCCTTCTCCGGGTCTGTCATAAGGTTCGGGTCTCCTATCGATCTCGGCGTTTGAAGCCTGAAGTCCGCTTCCCCGTTCTGTCCCGGTATTATCGCGTACTCCATACCGTTCTCCGGGTCGATTATCTTCTTTATGCTCGGGTCGTTGTATATCTTCTCCCAGTCCTGCCAAGTCTCCGGCAGATAGGGGTGCTTCATCTCCCATTCCTTGTACTCCCGCTCCTCCTCTTCGGTCAGCATCGGGTATTCCTGTAGAGGCATGCGTTTGCCCTTCATTATTTCTCTCAGCTTTTCTATTTCTGTCATTTTCGTTATCCCTTTCCTTGGTTGGATTTTTTTCTAATTCGTAATTTCTTATAATTTGCGCTATTCGTGGCAATATTTGCTTTGAGAGATCTGACGCAGTTTCACCAATCTCATTTATTTCCTTTATTGTTTTTATATTTTTGATTTCTTCAAATTCACCACTGATATCGCTTGTATCTATGTTACAACGAGACAAAATTGTATAGAGCGCGGTCGATATAATAAGTTTAGAAATTGTTTTATCATCATGGTACCCTATTGAATCCAAAAGTAAAGAGCGGAAACATTCTTTTAGATTATTTCCTTGAAATTTTTCATTATCTTGATTATAAAGTTGGCGTAATCCATCTAAGACGGGAACATCATGTTCTTTTTTCATATGCCATAAATTCGGCGGTTCGAGCGTGGAATATCTGTCTCTATATGTATCATTTATATCAAAAACATAGGTTAGCTTTATCGCTATGCCGGATTTGTATTTAATTAAAGGAATACCCTTCGCGCCTCTTTTGATTTCATGTCCGAAATGATTGTGCCAGAATTTTATTCCCGCACATGCCGTAGCGTTGGGACGTTTGGCCTCGATCAAAACCTGACTCTCGAATGAGTATTTGTAATGGGGGGCGGCACGGCACAGAAAACCACACCATGTTGTCGCGTTGTAAGCTATTTCTGAAGTATGTCGCTTCGCAAGTTCGATTGTTTCCTGTAATTTATTCATTTTTAATGTCCTCTTTCGAGTTCTTTTTTGGTTTCTTTGGTTCGGAATTTGTCTGGTGTTTTTACGTCAATTGCGAGGTCTGCGTATTGTTCCGCTTCAGACTCGGTGAACTGACATTCTTCCGTAAGTATTTCGAGAATATCTTCCTGTGACCTTGTGATATCCCAAAGGTAGCTTACCGCGCTTGCCGTGAGCATTTCGCCTGGGTTATCGAAGCCACAATCATATTGAGCTGCATATTCGTCTATGTTATCCTTGATTTCGAGAAACGAAAGTGAGTGTTTTTTTTCTTCCGCGAGGAAGTCACATATGCTTTCCGCGAGTTCGCGCTGCCGGTCTGATTTTGGTTTGTCTTCGTGTTCCTGTTCGAGATTTTCCATGACGCTTCCCCAGTCATCAGCCATGAATTTGTTTTTGTTTCCGTCGTAGAGTATGGTCATATTATAGGGATCGCCCATGTTGACGTATTGAAGGTCTATGTTTTTGTTTTCATCAAGGATACCCTCAACTCCATGACCGTGGATTTTACTGGAGACCTCCTCCAGTATTTCAGCTACGAAGTGGCTATGGTGTGTATGCGGGTCTTCTTTTGTTTTTTCTGTCAGTTTAGAATCAAGAGTTTCTGCTAATTTTTCCATGGCGCGGGTGGGGAAGAATTCGCTCCATGGCGCGGCGTAGAATTTATTTGCTTTATCATCATAGACTATGGTTTTTTTGTAGGGGTCGCCTAAGTCGAGATAGGTTATACCGCTATCGGTTCTTTCGTCGTGAAGATTCTCAAGAATGGGGTTTTTGCTGATTTCGGAAGATATCTTGTCAAACATTTCTTTGATGGTATTCACCTTGCTGTCATTCCATTCGTTTCCCTTTACCGATAAGACAAGATTTAATTCTTCAGCGATTGGTTCCAAGTTGAGATTGTCAGACATTTTTACCGTCTCCTTTGGGTTATTTTTGTTTGTTTTTGAGAGAGAATCTTCGTCGGTCATATTTAGTTTCTCCTTTTGTGCGTGAAATTTTGAACAGCGTTATCACTCCAGATCGGAAGCGAAGCTGGGTAATAACTTCGGTATCCTTGAGATTTGTATTTTCTCTGGCATAATCTAAGGCTGTCTTTCCGTCGTTGTCTTTGATGACAGGGGAGATGTTGTGCAACTGGCGGGATCTCCCCTTATGGTTTTTCGTGGTTTCGGAATCAATGTTTTAACGGCCTATGTCGGGAGTAGGTTTGTGAGGCGCATCTTTGAAAAATTTGTTAATTTCTTTGACGTTATGTATTGTTTTATTGTAGATTTTACCACTTCCGTTCAATATTGAGCGTCCTGAGATCTCTGTGTCGCCGCCGAGTTCTATATTGCCGGAGACTATTGATGCATCCTTTATTTTCACCTGGTCCTTAGCTTTTACTTTCCCGCAGATATAGGACCCTCCGGAAATTTCCGCATTCCCATCCATTTCACTTTTTTCGAAAACCGCGCTATGGTCACGAATTTTTGCCTCACCATGGACTTGAGCGTTATCGGAAGCACATCCATAGTTACAGATCGTGGCGCTGTCATAGACTAACGCGTTTCTTGAGACGTACCCGTGGTCACGAATTTTTGCCTTCCCCCAAACCTGAGAGTTGCCATCGGCACGCGCATTGTCAGAAAGTATTGCTTCTTCGCCGATGAGTGCGTTTGCGGTAACGATAGCATCATCCTTAACTTGCGCGTTGTCTTTTATCCAACACTTGCCCCTGTGGGAAAGGTTGTCTTCGGATGCGACAAATCCGCCGGGATCTCCGGCGATAACGTCCCATACAGGGATATCGATCAAAGCCTTAATACGGTATAGCCCGTCTTTGTTTTGTTTATCGGTGAGCGTGTATTTTTTTATGTTTGTATTCCAATTGTCGTCGGGTTGGACGCTGGGGGAGGAGTTGTTATTTTTTTCTTGGAATTCCCCATATTCTCTTTCTTTTTCTTTCAATACATCGCTTAAGGTACTCACAAAAAATTTATCTTCTCTCGTATCAAATAAAATAGTCAGGTCTTGCGGATCCCCCATGTTGATGTAATGTATGTCGATTTGTGTGCTTTTGACTCCATATCCGTTTAATTTGCTGTTTGTTTCTTCGAGAAGTTCTTGTACAAGGTGGGATAAAGATACATTTGGAGTTTCTTTTTCTTTGGTTTTCAGATCTTCCTCCAACTTTTCTGCTATTTGTTGCAATTCTTTTGTGTGATCCATGGTGATTTCTCCTTTCGGGTTCTTTGTTTGTACGGATTCCGGTACTGAATTGCGAACGATGGGTTCGGCGGGGGTCAGAGCGCTCTTGTTCGCGTCACGTACCAAAAATCTTGAATAAACGTTTTTGACTGCTTCGCTCATTTCTATTTTGTTGATTTCTCCCTGCTCAATCAGGTATTTGAGCCAGTCGCCGAAGCGTTTAAATACCGAGGATAGTTCAGGGGCAGGGGCTTTGCCTTCGTTGATGTAGTTGAGGAAGCCGTCAGCGATTTGTTCGTGCTGTTCTTCAGTTAAAGGCTGTCCTTCTTCAGCGCCTACCCATTTTTTGAGGATTGCCCAGTCATTTATTGCCCAACTGGGGGCGTTTTTGCTTTCGGCCATCATCTGTAGATTGCGCGTGAAGACATGCGCGACCTCGTGAAGCAGGGTTGACTCATTGGCTGCTTTGAAGAGCCTGACTGTGGGGAGACCGGTAAGCGGGTCAAAGGAGACGGAGCCGCGAGGGGTGTTGCTGCCGTTACGTTACTGTCCAGCGGGGCAGAAGTGCTGATTTTTCAAGGCTTTCTATAATGTAGTCTTTGATACAAAAAATTGCACATAAATTGCGAAGCCTTGATTTTATGACATTTTAGTACGTTCTTTCATA
>BOCC01000032.1 GCA_026002715.1 Synergistales bacterium | reverse complement strand
TTTACCGCGTATTGAGAATATGGGACGAAAATATTGACCCCAAAGTGAGAGAGGTGTGGAGAATGCGGCTTATTCCGATAGACGAAGCTATAAGGGAAATTCATATACGCGACGCGAGGGAAGAGGGAATGGAAGAGGGTTTGGAGAAGGGCATGGAGAAGGGTTTGGAGAAAGGCATGGAAGAGGGCATGGAGAAAGGCATGGAGAAAGGCATGAAGAAAGGCATGAAGAAAGGCTTGGAGAAAGGCGAAGCTAAAAAGGCTTTTGAGGTCGCCCGTAGAATGCTATCCCGCAATATGTCCGTCAGTGATATTGTCGACGTGACAGGTCTCGGCGAGAACGATATTCTGAGTTTAAACTAAAACGACATGATGTAAAGACGCGTGGGTCTATGCTCAAACATAGCCCTTCTGAACTAAACGCGACGCCGAAATAATCCAGCGGCAGCAATAGTGCGAACAACCAACACAAAGCCCCGGCCCGCAGCGAGAAGTCCGAGGCCGGGGCTTTATTTTAGTGTGTAGCTATCCCAAATCCGCAGGCTGCGACTCTATAATTTATGCAAAGACAGTAATATAGAGCATTTATGGCGTTTAAGGCTTTCACCCATTGGGTGAAATATGAAAAACAGTCTATCTCTTGCGCTGGTGAGAGTTGCGGAGATTTTTCAAGTTCAACCTGCGGATTTGGGGCTATACTGACGACTCGCCTATTTCTCCTATACGTAAAGATGTCGAGCTGAAAGTCGATTCGGAGGATAGAAGGTTAATTTTTCTTCCCGCCGCGCCTGGCATACAGAATATACAGGGCTACCAAAAGCAGGGCGGCTGCTATGCAGGAGAAACTTATGACGTGCAGATAGTTGTTCAACAGTTCCTGATGTTCGCCCAAGAGATAGCCGATGGCGGTCAGGATGACGGCCCATACGCCGGCGCCGATTGTCGTGTAGATGGCAAACACGTCGAGCTTCATTCTCGATATGCCGGCGGGGAGAGATATATACTGTCTTATCACGGGCAGAAGTCGCCCTACGAGAGTGCTGATATGTCCGTGATGCTCGAAGAACAAGTCGGCCTTCTGAAGCGACTCTTCAGAGACGAAAAAGTATTTTCCATATTTCAGCAAAAACGGACGCCCGAAGCGGAGCGCGAACCAATAATTGAAAAGCGCGCCCAAAATGCTCCCGGCTATCCCCGCCGCCAAGACTGCCGCAAAGGACATCTCACCCTTCCAAACCAAATACCCGGCCGGCGGCAACACCACCTCGCTGGGAAACGGGAAAAACGACGACTCCAAGAACATGAGCGCGACTATGCCCGTGTAGCCCATTTTTCCAATAGTCTCGGTCAACCATACCGTCACGCTTTTCAAAAGCGATATGAGAAAAGTCAAGTTATAAAGAACCGCGCCGCCCAGAACACAGACGAGCAAGAGCAAAACAAACCATATTCGCGTCTTGGTACGTTCCATTACGATAAAGCCTCCTCTGAGATTTGGCCGTCCGCGACTATGGTGGTTTTCCCTTTGAGCCATGCGCGGCACGAATAGCGCGCGCCCTCAAAGCTCAGGCGAACCTCGTTTACCCCGCCGGGGTTTATGACGCGGGTCAGGGACGTCGCGCACGCTTCACCTAAAACCAAAGCGTAGGCTATCGCGATGGCTACGCATCCCGTTCCGCATGACTCCGTGAGGTCTTCCACACCCCGCTCGTATGTGACGGCCTTGATTTCCTTGATTTCGCCGTATTCGTCGTCTTCGTCCAAAAGTATCTCGGCAAACGAGACATTGGCCCCTTGCGGAAAACGCCCGTAGTCGTGCGAAAGGTCGCGCCCAATGCTTATTTGATCGGATACGGACATCGCGTCATAGTCATCGACAAACACCACGCAGTGCGGAACCCCAACGGTCGTAAAAACGTACGTGAAAATTTTATCGGAGATAATCCCCAGAGCGCTTGCAAAATCTCCTATAGTCGCGCTCGACACGTCGACGGTCCCCATATCCAGCTCCGCGTAGGGCGGCTCTACCACAGCCTTTATGAGCCCCGCGCCCGTGGTGAAACTCATAGATTCGCCCGCTATTTTTTTCTCGAAGGCGTAGCGGGCTATGGCGCGCGCGCCGTTTCCGCACATTTCGGCCTCGCTGCCGTCGGAGTTGAATATCCTCATAGCAAAATCAGCCGTATCGGACTTCTCAACCGCCAGAATCCCGTCCGCGCCAATCGAGAACCTTCGGCGGCAAAGCCGCTGCGCCAAGCGTGACAGGTCTTCGGTCGTCAGTGTTCCGTCCATATTTTTCAAAACGATAAAATCGTTTCCGTTTCCGTTCACTTTTGTGAAATCCAGTTTCAAGCCCCGCTCCCCCAAACTGATAAAAAATCTAAGCTATTCTCTTCACTCATCGGTTCTTTTAGCTATTTTGGTTATTTTGGCTATTTAAAAAATCCCTTATCCACGATATAACTTTGCCGGCCTTCATTATCAGACCTTCTTTGAAGTCTATGGCGCCAGCCGGGCACATCTCGTGACAGCAGTAGCACCTTATACATTTATCGTAATCAAAGCGTAATTCGAGTTTGTCTTTTTTATGGTCTTGTTCGGGTTTTTGCTCAAGTTTTTGTTCGATATTTTGTTCGATATTTTGTTCTATCTGAATAGCCTTGGCCGCGCAGAGCTTTACGCATTTTCCGCATTTCAGGGCGCCGAGACAGCGCGCCTTTATATGAACAGGACGTGAGGTTAGAGCTTTGGCGAGATACCCGCGCTCTAAAAACGGGATAACGCTGAGGCTGTCGAGTTTCGGGATAGCGGCGTTCCATACATGCGACGGCGTGAAATCCCCGGCTATGTCGTCGTCCGACAGGGTTGTCTGAGGCAGGCCCTTAGAGACGGCGGCGCGCCACAGAGGGTAGTCCTCCAACCTCACCCCCATCATTTTGCAGAGGTGAAAATCCAAGCTCAGCGCGTCCTCCGCCCCGGCCACTACGCCATACGGAAAAGGTTTGCCATGGGTGGGGCCGCGTCCGTCCATTCCCCAAACGCCGTCCATGATGGTCAAGGCGGGGCGCGCGGCGAGCCAAATATCGAGCAGAAGCTCGGCGAAGGGGTCGCGTCTCAGGCCGACGTTGTAGTGCCACTCGGCCTTTTTTCGCCCCACGACGCATCCAAACATATTTTTTACGCCCATAGTCAGCAACATCTGAGCGTGCGTTTTCATCTTTGGGAGGTTTATAACGACGTCACTCGTCAGGACGCGATTAGATAATTCAAGACGAGACCCGGCTCGAACCGGGTCTGTAAGCTCTTCACAGGGTATGCCCAACTCATTGGCCACGTCCGCTATGCCGGATATTTTAGCGGCGCGCCCGAAGGAGTCTATGCCGGGACTGTCGGCTATCACCGCCCGCCCGCCGGCTTTCAAAACCGCCTGTGCCACAGCGCGGACAACAACGGGGTCTGTAGTGACGCGGCGAGAAGCCGTCTGGCCCGAGACGAGATTGACCTTCAGCAAAACGCTTGCGTCCGGCTCAATAAAACGCCCGACCCCGCCGAAATGCTCAAAAATAGCGTCTACGGCTGAGTTTATTTCTTTTTGCTCATAGTTCTCACGCCTGAGCAACAATATCTTTGCCGTCATAAGTCAGGCTAAATCAAAGTACGCCAAGTCTTTTCAGGAGGGCCTCCAAAGCCTTGGGCTCACAGGCTATCAGGATATTAGCGTCCAATTGCTTTTTCTGTTGCTGCCCCTCCGGCATGACGTTCAAGTTTGATTTTGTCACAAGCGCCACGTCGCCGTACTGACCGTACATCGTGGCAACCACGTTCAAAATTGAGCCCAACATGTCACGGGAGACGCTTGGCGTCGTGATGCCGCTGACCATGCCGAGAAGCGTATTTACGGAGTTCAAAAAAGACCCGAGCAGAATGTTGCCAATTTCACCAAGGGCGCTTTCGACCATCTCCTCCGGCATGGACGCGAAATCCATCTGCATTCCGAACTGTTTGGCGACGAGAAGTGTGACTATATCCGCAACTTCGTCATTTTTAATCAAAAGCATGAAGTTGAACGGCCCGTCATTGTCAGAGGACGCGAACACGGCGCAGTAGTCCGCGTCGGCGTTGTCATAATAGTTATCAAGCTCGTATATGGAGACTAATTCGGCCTTTGGGATGTCTATTTCGACAGGACAGCCGAGCATAGTCGAAAGCGATGTAGCGGCGTGTCCGGCGCCTATATTGCCGATTTCGCGGATGGCGTCGAGGTGTGACGCGCTCATGTTTTTAAGATCCAAGATAGACCCCTCCTTCCGTTTCCTTGTCGCTGTTTTACGCAAAAAGCGGCGCGCTGGGCTGTGAAATGTTTATTTTACCGCATTTTTCTTGAGCCAAGCCACTACGTCGTCCGTTATATCCGTTCCGCCAAGATAGATGCTGTCCTTCTCGAGGATGACCGTAATTTTTTTGCTCTTCATTACGGCCTGCACGGCTCTGTCGCAGTCCGCGAGTATGGGGGACATCACAAGTCTCTCTCTTTCGGTGAACTCGCGCACCGCCGCCTCGTATATATCGGCTTTCTTCTCATCGTCGCTCTCGAGTTCTATGGCGCGGAGGGTAGCGCTTTCGTTCTCTCTCCTGAAAGCGAGCAGTTCTTTAGTGACGGAGTCGAACTTCGGATGTTGAAAGGCTATTTTCTGCGACTCTATGACCCCTACTACGTCCGCCGCCCGAGCCTGCGGGACGACACAAAAAAAACCTGAAAGAAGCGATACAACGAACGCGGACAAAAAAATCTTCTTCATCAAAACATCCTCCTGAAAAACTTGAAAACTTGACTTGCCAAGGATTGTATCACAAGAGACGTTCTTTTAAGTCGTGATTTTTGCTTACCCCGGCCCCCTCAGTGCGCCGGGCCGTAGTTGATGGCGCTGCCGAGCTGCGAGAGCTTCTTTGGGGAGTGGATAGCCTCGATGTAGCGCACCGTTCCGCTCCGGCTTCTCATGCAAAGCGACCATGTGTGCATATGCGCCCCCTTATAAGCTATACCCTTGAGCAAGTCTCCGTCCGACGCGCCGGTGGCGGCGAAAAACACGTTGTCGCTCTTGACTAAATCGTTGAGTTCGAGCACGGTGTGTTTGTCCATGCCACGCGCTTTCGCGTTGGCCTCGTCTTCCTCGTTTCGGAAATAAGGCTTGCACTGCATACCGCCGCCAAGACATTTTAGCGCGCAGGCCGTGATTACCGCCTCGGGCGAGCCGCCGCTGCCAAGCAAAAGGTCGGCCGTCGCCCCATCGTTCCAACAAGTCGAGAGCGCCCCCGCGACGTCGCCGTCGGATATGAGGCGTATACGGGCGCCGGTTTTGCAGACCTCTTCGCGTATCGCCTCGTTGCGCGGACGGTTGAGCATTATGACCGTTATGTCGTCTATGGATTTATTTTTGGCTCTCGCTACGCGTCTGATGTTGACGTGCACGGGCGCGTCTATATCTATAAAGTCCGCGGCGTCCGGGCCCGTAGCTATTTTCTGAAAATAGAAGAGATTGTCCGGGCTGAACATCGTGCCCCTCTCAGCTGCCGCCACGACGCTTATAGCGCCGCCCAAGCCCATAGCCATAAGACGTGTGCCGTCAATGGGGTCCACCGCTATATCTATCTCGGGGCCGTTGCCCGTGCCTAATTTCTCTCCGTTGGAAAGCATCGGCGCCTCGTCCTTTTCGCCCTCGCCTATCACAATTGTGCCGTTCATATCGACTGTATTCAGCATATATCTCATGGCCTCGACGGCCGATCTGTCGACCTCGTCCTTGTTGTTTCGCCCCATCCAACGTCCGGACGCCATGACGGCCGCCTCTGTGCCCCTTACAAGTTCCATAGCCAAGTTCTTATCCGATGCGAAAAGAGACATTATTTTAGCCCTCCTGTCAGATATATTGCCTGAATCAAACTTTGTCGGTTGTTCAGTTCTACGGCGCGGACAGACGCCCCATAAATAGGACGGCGCCCGTTACGTTGTCCAGAATGCAGTATATGAAAGGACGGTCGGCGCGAAACTCCGTTATCTCCTCCGGTTCCATTACGGCAGACATCCTCGCCATGCCGACGGCCGTCGCGGCTGCGGCCTCCGTACCTTTTTCGTCAACCTCTATAAAAGATTTGTGTACGACGGTATCGACGTATAAAACGCCGTCCTTGTTCCGGGGGTTTGCCACCATGCCTGAGAAATCCGCTTCCTGCGTAAAAGCCAACCTCATGCCCAATTTTTGCAGAATATCGGACAGGGGGTAGCGAAGTTCAACTTTGAACTTCGGGATAACAAGCCGCACGTTTTTGGATTTCATGGACTCAGACCACTCGGACAGGAGTTGAGACGACAGTTTTTTAGAAAGCGCGTCCACAGAGGACGATTTGTCCGGCAGGAGAATCATCATTGAAAGCCCCGGGAGGCGATAGCCGATTTTGACAAACGTAACGTCGGGCGCGGAGCCGTAAAGAAAATGGTTGGTGACTCGCATCAGCTGAGCGTCTTTCTCGCCGTCCTCTGTGTAAAAAGGCTCTGTTTTGGTCTGACCCTCGCTGAACTGATTTATCCAAGGGGCTTTGAAATAGAGGGCGTTTGTAAGGATAAATCTCGTGTTTGCCGTAACGTCGTTTTCTTGTAGGAGATCTTTTATTTTATCTTGAGTCTTCTCGCTGACCCAAGCGTTTATTTTCTCAAGTGAACGTTTTGGCGCGGATTTAAAGTCTAATCTCTCAGCGCCGCTTGCGTAGTCGCGCTCCAAGATAGACGCGTAAGAGGGCAGCAAATCCTCCTCGAGGCTGACCCATACGCGGTTAGCTGTCTCCAAGACGCCTTCTTTCCCAGAGATCTCCGAAAAGCGCGCCGACATGGCTTTCATGGATACGTGTATCTCAGGGTTAAAGTGAAGCGTCCGCGCTATTTCGCGCTCCGTGTCGTTCGCCGCCCCCGCGTATACCATAGCCAAGGCCGAGGATACGCTGAAAGGCGAAAAGAATATATTGCCCCTTGCCTCGCTTTCTATCTGCCTGTACAAATCTATCGCAAACTCGTTCACGGCGCGGGCCGCGTTCTGAGTGCCCGCGCCCTTATCTTCCGGCGAGCCGGCCGCGAACACAGGCGAAACAACAGGCGCTAAAAACGCTATCATCAGAACAAAACACAAGAAACTTTTCATTTTGAGTCCCCCCTCTTAATTTTTCATTTGTTTTCTTTTTATTATACCCCGAGCTAAAAGCGCCTTCATAAGCGGTACGCCCAATAGATAACATACGCCCGCCTGCCCCAAGCCAACCTCGCCGCAGGTAAGCCAAAACGGCACATCCGCGACATAGTGAAGCATCGCCCCGACGGCCAACGCGTTGACCAAAACGGGGGGCAGGGCCGCTAACCAAAGGTTTTTCGTCCGCGCTGTCAACCAGGCCGCGAAGAGCGTGGATAGCCCGCCCACCACAACATCGAGAAGTCCGTAACCGCCAAAAAAGTTGGCTATGGCGCAGCCTATGAAAAGCCCCGGGACGGCCTCCGGCACACAAAACGGCAAAAGCGTCAGGACCTCTGAGACGCGAAACTGCAAGGGGCCGTAAGACAGAGGCGCGAGCGCGACGGTCAAAGCCACATAAAGGGCGGCTATTACGCCACCCAAAGCTATGCTTTTCAGTCTCTTCATACCTGTCAAATTCGGCTGACAAAGACGCGATTAGTCGTCAAAGTTGCCGCCGCTCTTTTTCTTGGCCGCGCCCTGCGCGTCTGCGTAATTGGAGCGCGGGTTCAACGGCTTGCGCTCGGGCGCGGAGTTGTGGTCTTTGCGTCTCGATATCACCTCTAAGACCTTGTCGGCGCTGCCCTCGCTCTTGAGGGCCTTAATGAAGCGCGTCGCCCACTCCTCGGTCTCGCCGACAATGCGTTCGACTATCTCGTCGGGCTCGGCCAAGAACGCCTTGCCGAACGGCAAGTTGGCCTTTTTGTAGTCGCCGCTCTTGCGCGACATCTTCTCGCCGTCCGCCCAGGAGACTATCTTGTTCCACACCACGTCTCTGATACCGCGATTTGTTTCTTTTACGTAAGATCCGCTCGACGTGTCCGCGTTGCCCGTCTCGGGGTCCATCTTCACGCCCATCACGACGTTTTGGAAGAGCGTCGCCACGTTGCCCTTGTTTATCTTGTACTTGTAGAACTCGGCCACTTTGTGAAGCGGAGTGCCGGATATTCCGTGCTGGGCTATCGAGACGCCGAAGGGCTCTATGGCGTTGGCTATCTCGAGCGTGCGGTTCAGGTCTATGCCCTCGCTCTGTCCGCTCGATACGTCGTACGTGCCGTGCAGGGAGCCGTTGGATATGGCTATGAGGTCGGGGTATATTCCCCAAGAGTTAAGGCCGCCTATAAAGAAAAGCGCCTCCTCCACCGTGGAGAGCTCGCCCGCGCCCTTTATCTCGCCCACTTCCACCTCGAGCCCGAGATAGGCCGGGATGCTCATGGCTATGTCGCGCGTGGCCATCAGATTCTCGTAGTCTGGCAGATGCGAGGCGTCTATGGCCACGGAGGTCCATCCTTCGGCCACGAGAGTCGGGACATGGGAGACGCCCTTTATGAGGTCCGCGTCGTTCTTTATGCCGTAGTGGTCCACGTGCATGGCGAAGATGATGCCATCTCCCAATTCTCTAGAGTATTTGGCCGCGTATGTGGGGAGGTTCTCGTAGTTGCCGAAGCAGTAGTTCGTCTCGGACTTAGCGACCTCGAGCACAACCGCGGCGTTCAGCTTCTTGGCGGCGCGAAGCACACCTTTGGCCGTAAGTGGCGAGCGGCAATTGGCCGCTAAGACGGCGCAGCCGAGCTCCTTTGCGGCTGCGTAAATATCACGCCCGCTGACAAGACCGACGCTTTCGTTTCCCCAAAGGACCTTAACGTTCAAGGGTCTCTTTTTCAACATGTCTGTATAAGCATGTCCGTTTACATCCATAATCTCAACACCCCTCTTAATCTCGCCCAAGCCCTGCGTATCGGCGCGAGCGGTTTCTTTTTATTAGGATATACTTTTTTAATATTATCACAGTCGCGTTTTATTTTCTTTTTTTTATGCTTATTTTTGTTTTTTATAATTTGAATTTTCGTGCAAAAAGTTTTTGTGATAAAATTATAGCTTACAAATTAGAAGTGTCCAAAACAGGAGCGGCTCGCATGTTTTGCGAATACCAGCGGGAGAAACTGAAGGAGGAGCGGCGTGTCTATAATAGCGGTCGTCGGTTCGTTGAATATGGATTTAGTTATTCGGGCCCCGCGTCAACCGCGTCTGGGCGAGACTCTGATGGGAAGTTCCTTCGGCACCACGGGCGGAGGGAAGGGCTCAAATCAGGCCTTGTCCTGCGCTCGCCTCGGCGCGGAGTCGCACATGATCGGCTGCGTAGGAGAAGACGATTTTGGGCTGAAGCTGCGCTCCACTCTTATGGACGGCAAGGTCCACTGCGACCATCTCGAGGTCTCCAACACGGCATGCACCGGCGTGGCCGTCATCACCGTGACAAATCAGGGGGATAACACCATAGTGCTTTCCATGGGCGCTAACGCCTTTGTCGATTCGGGCGTCATTTACAAGGCGGCGGATGTTTTCAAGCGCGCAGACGCCGTGATGTTTCAGCTCGAGATTCCGCTGCCGACCGTTGAAACAGGCCTCGATATGGCGCGAAAATCCGGATGCCTGACTGTTTTGACCCCCTCGCCGGCCCGCGCGCTGCCGGACGCCATATGGCCTTTGGTCGACTATCTCGTGTTAAACGAAACCGAGCTGGCCTTTTATTCAAATTTCAATGATTCAGACCCGGATATAAATTCCGATTTGATTTCAGAAAAATCAGAAGAAGAACCAGAAGAAGATCTAGATTCAGCGTCGGATTCAATAATAGACCCTGATCATGGTATAGAGCAAAGGTTGGAAGATCGTTTCGTCCGCGCGCTAAAAACCGAAGAGGAGATAACCTCTGCCGCGCGTGAATTTCTTTCGCGGGGCGTCAGGGGTATCGTATTGACGCGCGGGGCGTTGGGTGGAGTGATCGTGACAAAGAGCGAGACCTTCGCCTACGCTCCGTTCAAGGTCAGGTCCGTTGACTCCACCGGCGCGGGGGATTCTTTCTGCGCGGCCTTGACCGTCGGGCTTTGCGACGGGATGACACTGAGTCAGGCCTCCCGTTTCGCCTCAGCGACGGGGGCGTTGGCTTGTACCCGTTTTGGCGCTCATCCGTCCCTTCCTTGGCGTCACGAGGTGGAGGCGCTTCTTGAACGCTTCCCGGGATAGCGCGATTAAACACGTGTGAAAGTATGGTGAAACGAAATGACTGACATCAGAAAATTCAAGTCCCTCAAATTCGACAATATGAAACCCGGACAGGGCGAAGACGTGCGTAACCTCATACTGGAGGTTGCCAGATCCAAAAAACAAAGCCTCACGCCCGAGGGCCGAACGGCTTTCGAGCGCTACATTTCCGCGCCCGTCATGGAAAACCGCGCCGGCATGGGATATAAAATCGAGCTCGCTATGATAGATGGTCGTTTAATAGGGGTTCTTGAGACGCGCGGGGCCGATTGCGTCTCCATGCTTTACGTCCATCCCGATTACGCCCATCTCGGCATAGGCTCGCGCTTAGTGTTTCGCGCCGCGTCCCGTTGCGCCGCGGGCGGATTCAAAAAACTCACGACATACGTGGTGGACGAGGACGTAGGGTTTTATGAACGCGTGGGGTTTGTGCAATGCGGCGACCGCCGCGAGACTTTAGGGATACCCTCCACGCCGTACAAGCTGTCCATGTCCCCATATGATAAAAAGCCGCCGTCCAAGCTGCGGTCGGCTTCCGTTGAGTTTTTTGTCTTCAGCGGCACGGGAAACACCCTCTTAGCCGCCCGCGAGGCGAGCGGCGCTTTGAAGAACGAGGGCAGGGAAGTTCATCTGCACGATATGAAGGCGGATAACGGCGAAATTTTAGCCAGATTGGACGACGACGCGGCTGTCGGCCTCGCGTTCCCCGTCGCTTGTTTTTCGACATATCCGGCGGCGTGGCGTTTTATCGAGTCCATGCCCTTTGGGTATGGGCGGGAAGTTTTTGTGCTGTCGACTTGCGGAGGGTTTTCGGGCGGAATGCAGGGGCCGCTCGGCGAGATTTTAAACAAAAAAGGCTACAGGCTCTTAGCCGCTAAGTTCTTGATTATGCCCGGAAACTACGGCAACAAGACCATCCCGGCGGAAAAAAACGCTCACCGCGTAGAAAAGGCGCGTTCTGACACGCGCGCCTTTGTGTCCGATATGCTGGCGGGAAGGGCTTCCTGGGGAGGGTATCCCTGGGGCGCTCGGTTTACGCACTGGTTAGCGCAGACGAGGGCGCCGTGGAATTTTTTCTACAGGCTGTTCCCCATCCTGACAGATAAAACGAAATGCACCCATTGTTCTCTCTGCGAGAGCATTTGCCCGGCTTACGCGATAACGAAGGACAAAGACGGCTACCCTGTCGTGGACAGGCACGTATGCGAGTCTTGTCAGCGCTGCGTCGGCTTTTGCCCGAGCAGCGCGCTCGGAAACCCCAAAAAGCCCGCCGCGCAATACAGAGCTATGGACTATAAAGATTTCAAAATAACGGAGCCTGAGAACAGATAAATAAAATAAGATTTTAGGCGTTATTTTTTACGGGAGGAGGAGGCAGCCTTGGAAAGATTGGACGACATTATCGAGCAGGTTCTCGTTTCTGAGCCTGAGAGCAGATGTTTTTGGTGGGAAAGCGTTTGGTATGACGGAGCGTTTCTGAAGGGTTTGATGGACAAAGCCACCGATAGGCTTGCCGCCTCCGGCTTCTCCAAAGGGGACAGATTGGCCGTGCTGATGCCGAACTGTCCCATGATCTTGGGCCTCGCCTTGGCCGTCTGGCGTCTCGGCGGGGCGTTCTGCCCGCTGAACGCAAAGTCCGGCATACCTTCCTTGATATCTACGCTTTCTTTGCTATCGCCCTTTACAGTCGCTATATCTGAGGATATGAAAAGCGAGATAATAGCGGCGTTAGACGAAAACGGCCACTCTATTGCTATGTGTCCCAGCCTTGCCCCACCTGAGTTTTTTAGGGGAAAATCCATAGAGATACCCGAATCGGACGAATCTCTGGCCGTCATTTTCTCCACCTCCGGCACGACGGGCGCACCGAAAGCCGTCCCGCTCACGCACGAAAATCTTATAAGCGACTGCCGCGCGTCCATGAAATGCCTCAAGGCCCTCGCGCGCGGCGACGTGTTTTTGAACGTTTTGCCTAATTTTCACGCTTTTGGCCTCATGGCCGGCACTCTCTTGCCGTTTTTTGTCCGAGCGGCGCAGGTCATAGTTCCAAACTTTATGCCGCCCCAAAAGACCGTCGCGGCTATCTCGGAGGCCAAGGTCAATATCGTCATACTCGTCCCGACCATGCTGACGTTTTTGCTGAGCCTGTGTGAACGCAACGGCAAAAAACTCTCCGGCATCAAGTTGGTCGTGACGGGCGGGGATAGATACGACTCCAACACCGACTCCAAAGTGACGGATTACTTTGGAGTCGGTGTTTTGGAGGGTTACGGCATAACCGAATGCTCGCCGGTGCTGTCTATAAATCCATCTTATGACAAGCGGCGCCTTGGCACGACAGGGCAGATATTGGACGGTTTCGCCTTTCAGCTCAGGGGTGAGGACGGAACTGTATTGACGGAAAACGCCGACGGCGAAGGCGTCCTGTGGGTGAGGGGCGCGCCTGTGACTAAGGGATATTTCAGACATGTCGAAAGCGACAACGCGAGATTCGATAACGGCTGGTTCAACACAGGCGACTACGTAAAAATCGAGGACGGGTTTATTAAAGTTATTGATAGAGTGACTGACATAATAATAGTCGGCGGATTTAACGTCTATCCCCAAGAGGTAGAGGCTATATTGCTTACCCACCCGGGTGTCAGGGCAGCGGTCGTCGTGGGGATAAAAAGTCACGTCAGCGGCGAAATTCCCAAGGCTTTCATAATAAAAAACGAGCTCGCCAATGTGAGCGAACAGGATATTATCCGATTTTGCAAAGAAAATCTGTCTCACTACAAAGTGCCGCGAAAAATAGAGTTCGTGGACGACTTCCCCATGTCAGCCACGGGGAAAGTGCTGCGGCGCAAATTGCGGGAACGGGAATAACGGCTTGCGGGGAAAACAGTCAACGAAACGGAGGGTTTTTAGGGATATGGTGCGACTTGAGGAAATTATAGACGCAAATTTGAAAGCGAACCCGGAAGAGCAGTGCTTTTGGTGGGAGAATAAATGGTATGCGCGCGCGGATTTTTCGCGCCTCGTAGACGGTTATGAGGCGTCACTTTTGGCGTCTGGCTTCGGGCGCGGGCAGAGGCTTGCGGTTTTGACGGCCAACTGCCCCATGATTTTGGCCCTTTCCGTGGCCGTATGGCGCCTCGGCGGGACTATTTCACCGCTCAACGTCAAGTCGGGCGCCATATCCCTTATAGGCACGCTTGAGCTTATAGACCCCTTCGCGGTTGTGACGAGCGACTCTATAGACGACGAGGCCGGCGGGCTTCTGAAAGAGCATGGTTTTTCCTGCGTAAAATGCGCCCCTTTCGGGGAATTGCCCAAGATAGAGGGTAAAATTTCGTCGCTCACAACCCCCGACATAGCCGTCATTTTCGCCACATCCGGCACGACCGGTCTGCCCAAGGCCGTTCCCCTGACGCACAAAAATATCGAAAGCGACTGCGTCGGCGTTAAAGACGCCTTAAAGGAGCTCGAGAGCGGCGATACCTTTTTGAACGCGCTGCCAAACTTCCATTCTTTCGGCTACACCGTAAATATGATTATGCCACTGATAGCAAACTGCAAAATCGCGATAGTGCCAAGTTTTCTGCCCCCGTCGCAGACCATAAACGCCATAGCGTCGAGCGGCGCGAACTTTATCTTCGGCGTTCCGGCCGTGTTTTCGTTCCTGCTGGCGGCCATAGAGCGCGGTAGCGCGCCGAAAGACCTCTTCGCGAAAGCGAAATGCCTCTACACCGGCGGAGACAGGTTGGGCGACAACCTGCACGAATCGGCTCAGAGGCTTACCGGCAAGGACATAATGGAGGGCTACGGTGTCACCGAGACGTCCCCCGTCATATCGGTCAATCGAAGCTACGCCACTCACAGGCGCGGCACGGTGGGGCCTTTCATCAAAGATTACGAGTGGCAGTTGAGGGATGAAAAGGACGTCAATACGAGCGGCGACAATCCGCGCGCGGGCGAGGGCGTGCTTTGGGTCAAGGGAAGCCCCGTCTCGCCGGGCTATTTCAGAGCGCCCGAGATAACGGCCGAGCGTTTTGACGAGGGCTGGTTCAACACGGGCGACTATGTGAGGCTCGAGGACGGGGGGGACGACGGCGTCTTTATCCGCATCCTCGACAGAGTCACCGATATAATCATCGTCGGGGGCTTCAACGTCTATCCGCAGGAGGTTGAACTCATTCTGCACTCTCACCCGGCCGTCAAAACGGCTATTGTCGTCGGTATGCCGCACCCCGTAAACGGCGAGGTCCCAAAGGCGTTTATTATGAAAAACGACGGCGCGGAGGTTACCGAACTCGAGATAGTAAGATATTGCAAAGAGCGCTTGGCTCACTTCAAAGTTCCGCGAAAGGTCGAGTTTGTGGGCGATTTTCCCCTCTCCGGCACGGGCAAAATCCTCCGCCGCGTCCTCCGCGAGCGAGAGCGCGAGCAGGACAAAAAATAATGCGTATAGCGACGTTTAACGTAAACTCCGTGCGCAGCAGGCTTCCCATTCTTGACCGCTGGCTTTCGGGGCTTAATAAGCCCGTCGATATGCTGTTCTTGCAGGAGACGAAGGCCGTCGACTCCGATTTTCCCGAGGCCGCGCTTGATGCGCTTGGATATAAATCGTATTTTCGGGGCGAAAAATCGTATAACGGCGTGGCGGCCTTGGTCAGGAAGGGCGCGGGCGAGACGGACATAACTGTCAGTTTCGGCTTCGGTGACGGAGAAGAGCCCGATTTCTCCACGCGCGTGATGTACGTGAAAACGCCGTTTCTTTCCGTGCTGAACACCTACGTGCCGCAGGGCAAGGAGATAACCCATGCCGACTACGACGTGAAAAAGCGCTTCTTGGCGCGCGCGCGCGCGTTTTTCGAGCGCGAGGCAAGGAGCGGCTTTCCCTTTGTGTGGCTTGGCGATATGAACGTGGCCCAAACCGAAATAGACGTGACTCACCCGGAAGACAAAAAAAACCACGTTTGTTTTCACTTCGAGATAAGAGAGAGCTTCGCGCGCGCCGCAAGTTTTGGTCTTACAGACGTCATGCGGAAGTTCCACCCTGAGGAGGGTGTTTTCACTTTTTTTGACTATCGCGTGAAGGACGCCGTGACGCGGGGTGTGGGGTGGAGAATAGACCTTATGATGGCAAACGCGGCGGCGGCGGACGCGGCCCGAGACTGCTTCGTAGACACCGAGCCGCGCATGTGGGACAGACCGTCGGATCACACGCCCTTGGTCGCTGATTTCGCGCTGTCCTGAATGAGAAAGGTTGTTCTGGGGCGCGACTCCCCTATTTTGGACAGGGAAACCCCCCCGGGCGTTGCAGGGTTTTCATGTCTTTCGGATACCTCCCTGATTTTTGGGACGGTCTACTACGCCGAGGGGCTGAATAACCCCACGGTCGTGGTGTGCCACGGTTTTCCGAGCATAGACAAGAACAACGACATAGCTTTCATCCTGCGGCAGGCCGGATTCAACGTCGTCATATTCTCTTATCGCGGAGCATGGGGAAGCGGGGGCGGCTTCTCGTTCTACGGCGCGGTAGAGGACACGATCAATATACTTCATCACATAGCGCAAAAAAAGACGGACCTGACGTCGCGGTTTGACTCCGAGCGGATTATCCTGATGGGGCACAGCATGGGGGTGTTTGTCGCGCTCAAAGCCGCCGCCGCGTTCAAAAATGTGCGCGACATAGCGCTTTGCGCGGCTTGGAACATCGGCGCGGACGCAACGCTTATGACGCGTAACGCCGAGGACAGAACCCGCGTCGATTTTATTCTGGGCGGGGCCGGGCGCTTGGCCGGCGCGTCGCGCTCGTCTCTTTTGAACGAGATGCTGCAGCACGCCGACGACTACGACCTGAGGCGCGACGTCCCCTCTCTTTGCGGGCGCAACGTCCTGCTTGTAGGCGCATCGGAAGACGTATTGACGCCCATAAACCTTCACCATAATGTTTTAGCTTCCGAAATGCGTAAATATAAAGAATGTCTCCTGACCGAGAAAATCCTCCCCTGCGACCACGTATTTACCTCAAAACGAAACGCCCTGTACCGCGTGATACTGAAGTGGTTAGAGGCCTGCGGATACTGAGAAACTCTCCCCGTCCAACCAGCTTTGTAAAATAATCGTCGCGGCCACTTTGTCGATTTGCCCCTTGCGCTTGGCGCGCGACACGTTGCCCTCGATAAGCGCCTTCTCCGCCATCACGGTGGTGAATCTCTCGTCGCAGGTCTCGAACGCCCTGTCGGGGTAGAGCGCGCGAAGTTCCGCGACAAGGGCCTCCACCCGCGCTTCCTCCGGGCCGGGGCGGCCCGTTGTGCGGCGCGGCAGGCCGATAATGACGATTCGCGGGTCGTACTTGGCTATGCACTCGTCAAACCGTTCCTTCCAGCCCTCAAAATTGAAAGGTCTCAGCCCTTCACTTAATCCTTCACTTAATCTTTCACTTAATCCTTCATTCAATCTTTCATTCGGCGCGCCGGGCTTTACGTTCCAGACACCTACCCCCTGAGCGAACACGCAGAGGGGGTCTGTCACAGCCACGCCCACACGGACCGTCCCCACGTCGAGGGCGAGGACGCGCTTAGAGGGCATTCAGGAGGCTCTCTATCTTAGTCAAGACGTCGTCGAGCCTGCCGGCGTCTTTTCCGCCGCCCTGAGCGGTGTTTGCTTTCCCGCCGCCGCGCCCTCCCAAAAGAGCCGCGCCCTCTTTCACGAGCGTCCCCGCGTTTACGCCCATCTCGACGGCAGCGTCGTCGGCCATTACGAGAAGCGCGCAGTCGCCGCTCTCCTGAACGGACGCCATGACCACGACCACCGGCGAGTGCTTCGCCTTGGCTCCGTCGCCAAGCTCACGCAAAGAGTCGACGCCGCTGCCGGAAAACTTGCCTGTCAGCAGCGTCAAGCCCTTTATCTCTTTTTTGACAAAAACATCGCCCGCGCGCAACGCCAGTTCCTTGGCCTGAATTTCTTTTATGGTTCGCTGCAGGCGCTTGTTCTCGCTCAGAATGTCCTCCAAGCGAGATTCTACGTTGGTCTCGTCCGCGGCCAGAACCCCAAAGACGCGGCTCATCAAAAGCGTTTCATCCTGCATCGTCTTGAGCGAGTTCAGGCCCGTCACGGCGGTTATTCGCCTCGTGCCGGAGCCTATGCCCTCCTCACGGGTTATCTTGAAAAGGCCGATGTCGCCCGTCGCGTTTACGTGAAGACCGCCGCAAAGCTCTACGGAGAAGCCCGGCACGGACACCACCCGAACGACAGAGCCGTATTTTTCGTCAAAAAGAGCCTTGGCGCCGAGAGCTCGCGCCTCCTCGCGGTCATATTCCCCTATAATCAGCTGCCTGTTCGCAAGAATTTGCTCATTTACGATATTTTCGGCCTCTTCCGCTTGAGCCTGCGTCATGGCCTCGTGGTGGGTGAAGTCGAAGCGAAGCAGCGCGTCGTTCACAAGAGACCCGGCCTGACGGACGTGCGAGCCGAGCACCCGGGAGAGCGCCTCGTGCAGAAGGTGCGTGGCGCTGTGGTTGCGGCGGACGGCGCTTCGGCGCTCATTGTCAACCTCGGCTCTCGCCTCCTCCCCGACCGTGACCGAACCCGAAAGCAAGCGGACGCTGTGAACCGACAACCCTCCCTTTGGCGTCACGTTCAAAACCTCCATCTCCGCTCCGCTTGTCTTTATCGTTCCCGTGTCCCCGACCTCGCCTCCGCGCTCGGCGTAAAACGGCGTGATCGTAAGGACAAGCTCAAACTCAGCGCCGCGTTTATCAATGGAGTCCACGAGAACGCCACCTGATATTATCGCGACGATTTTTCCTTCGTCGGCACATCGGTCGTAGCCCGTGAAAACCGTAGCCGGTATATCGTTCGCAAGCTCTGTGTAGACGTCGCCCGCTAAGGATGTCTTTTTCTGTTTACTGCCCGCGCGGGCGCGCTCCCTTTGGGCCTGCATAGCCTTGTCAAAGCCTGCTTTATCGACGTTTATGCCCTCTTCGGCGGCCATCTCGCAAGTCAGCTCGAAGGGGAAGCCGAAGGTGTCGTAGAGCGTAAATGCCACGTCTCCCGAAAGAACATTTTCGCCCCCGGTTTCAAAAGCTCCCGAAGACCTGAGAAGCTCGACCGCAGAGTCAAAAATATCCATGCCCTGAGAGAGCGTCTTGTCAAAGCGCGTTTCCTCCACGTCGATAATTTTTTCTATCGCGGCGCGGTTTTCCACCAAATCGGGATAGGCGTCCCCCATTATGTCCAACAAAGCAGGCATATACTCGCGCAAAAACCCGCCCTCGAAGCCCAAGAGCCGCCCGTATCTGGCCGCGCGGCGCAGCAGGCGGCGCAGCACATAGCCTGGCCCGTCATTGGACGGCAGTACGCCGTCGGACAACATGAAGATAACGGCGCGAATGTGGTCGACTATCACCCGGACGGCAAGGTCGTTTTTGGCGGAGCTTCCGTAGCTGACATTCGCGCGCTTACAGGTATATTCAATTAGGGGCATGAACAGATCCGTCTCGTAGTCCGTGTCCACGCCCTGAACGACGGAGGTCAGACGCTCGAGCCCCATGCCCGTGTCGATGTTGTTGCGCGGCAGGGGCAGGAGCGAGCCGTCCTTTTGCCTGTCGTATTGAGTAAACACCAAGTTCCAAATCTCCATATAGCGGTCGCAGTCGCAGCCTACGCCGCAATCCGGCCTGTCGCAGCCGTATTTCTCGCCCCTGTCGTAGTAAATCTCAGAGCATGGCCCGCAAGGCCCAGTTTCGCTCATAAACCAGTAGTTCTCGTCCATGCCGAAGCGTTTTATGCGCTCTTCCGGCAGGCCGGCAATATTGCGCCAAGCGTCATAGGCCTCTGAGTCGTCTTTGTAGATAGAGGCGTATAGGCGGGAGGGGTCGAGCCCGATACGAGTGGTGAGAAACTCCCAGCTCCAAGCGACCGCCTCTTTTTTGAAGTAGCCGCCCCAGGAGAAGTTGCCCAGCATCTCGAAAAACGTATGGTGCCGCGCCGTGCGTCCGACGTTTTCGATGTCGTTTGTCCTGACGCATTTTTGGCACGTGACGGCGCTTTGTGACGGGGGCGTGGAGAGGCCAAGATAATACTTCTTGAAGGGAACCATGCCCGCGATAGTGAAAAGCAAAGAGGGGTCGTCAGGGATGAGAGAAAAACTCGGATAGCGCGCAGCGCCCTTTTCTTTCCAAAACTCTATGAAAAGCTCTCTTATTTCTTTTCCGCTTCTGTTTCGCATAATAAAAACCTCTTTTATTTTAATTATTTTATTTTCACTTTCATATTCGCACTTGCCCAAGACGAATTGTTATAATACACTAAAAGCGTTTAATAGTCTGCTCAAAATTAGATTAGATAAAGAAGTGAAGAAGCGCGGTTTTTTGGCAAGCCAGATTTATTCAAGGAGGATCTCTGATGGATACGTCCAGAACACATGAAGTTCAAAGAATAACGCGAGATACGGCAATAGAGGCATTTCGCGCTCACTTTGGTGGAGAGCCGGAGATTGTAGTCAGGACGCCCGGCAGAGTAAACCTGCTGGGGGAGCATACGGACTACAACAATTGTTACGTTTTGCCTATGACGATAAGCAGGGCCATATGGATAGCGCTTCGCGCGTCCGATAAAGGCGGGGCGCGGCTTTACTCCGTTGACTACGACGAGGAATGCTCTTTCGGCATAGAACGGTTTTCTAAACAGGACAGCCCCAAGAACACGTCAGAAAAAGGAGAAAGCGGGCAACCGTTGCCGTGGTTTGAATATATTCGCGGATCCGTTTGGGCTTTGGGCGAACAGGGGAAAGGCTCCAAGGGCTTTGAGGCCATCGTTTTGGGAGACATACCGAAGGGGGCGGGGCTTGCGTCGTCCGCTGCGCTCGAGGTGTCAACGATTTTGGCTCTTGACGAACTGAACGGTTACAGCCTCTCTAAGCCGGACGTAGCGAGAGTGGCGCAGAGGGCCGAAAACGAATGGATAGGCCTGAAAAACGGCGTGATGAGCCCGATGATAAGCCTCATCGGAGAGCCGGGCAAGGTGTTTCTCGTCGACTGCGGAGACCTGAAATACACGTCTTTCGACATGCCCAATATCGTCACGATGGCCTTTATGGACACGGGCATAAGAAACCACCTCGACGGCGTCACGTACAACAAACGCCGCGACCAGTGCGCCGAGGTCTGTAAAATTCTGGGCGTTGAAAGTCTGCGCGGGGCGACTCAGGAAAAGCTCGAGAACGCGCGAGGCAGCATGCCCGACTCGCTGTTCAGCAGGGCCTACCATGTCCTCTACGAAAACATGAGAGTGCAGTCCGCCGCGTCCGCGCTTCAATACAACGAGCTCGACATCCTTGGCACGCTGATAAGCGAGAGCCATTTCAGCCTTCAGTACAGCTACGAGGTCTCCTGCCCGGAGCTTGACACAATATGCGACATAGCCCGCTCGTACTCGGCGTGCCTCGGCGCGCGTATGACCGGCTCCTGCCTCGGCGGCGGCGCGATAGCCCTTATCTACACGGCCAAGGCGCGCGATTTCGCGGACAAAGTTTTAGCGGAATATTCCAAGCAGACCGGCAAAAAGGCGACCATAACCTTCGGGCATGCCACCGAGGGAGGGCGCGCGGAGAGGGTTGGCTAACGGTGTAGAGTTGTCCGTCCGAAATCCGTATAACGCAAAACAAAAGACAGAGACCGCCATTTTTTGGCTTCGCCTCTGTCTTTTGTTTTTCCTTCGGCGCGAAACCTATGGACGGATGGACCGTCTACAGACTGACAGGCGACGGGCTTTACGGGACACCGCCGCCAGCGGCGGTCTCACCCTAAGCGGCGGCGGCGCGCTAACCGTTTTCGGCGGTTTTGCCGGAAGAGGCGGTGGCGTTCCAGAACTCAGCGCGGACGCCTTCACCGGCAACACGTTCAATAAAGACAGCGATGTGCTTGTCGGGGGCGCGGGAAATTTTGAAAACGTCATTTTTGGCTACAGCGGCGACGCAAACATAACCTCGCTGGACGTCACGCCGGGCGGAAGCGCGAACGACACGGTAATTATCGACACGGGGAGCAACGACGTCAACTTCAACGGGATAATCGAAGGCGGCGGCAATATCGACAAAAAAGGCTCTGGGGAGCTCACGCTGACCGATATAACCGGACTGAGCGGAACCATAACGCTCTCCGAGGGGGCGATCAAGAACGGCACCAGCGACACCATCGACGTCACCGTGAACGGAACGTCGCGGCAGCTCGCGCCGGGCGAGTCGACGGCTAAAAATTCGGGCGGCGGAGGCGGCTGCGACGCAGGAGCCGGAGTTTTCGCCCTTGCCCTGCTGTCCCTTGCGTGCGCGGGCATGAAACGGAAAGAGAAATAGCGACGCGGCGCGAGGCGCGATAATCGAGTAGGAGGGTAGCCATTATTTGACTACCCGTCCTCCCACACCACCGTGCGTACCGTTCGGTACACGGCGGTTCAATGACTTGAGCGCAGAACCTCGTATCTTTTGAGTATGTCGTCATA
>BOCC01000031.1 GCA_026002715.1 Synergistales bacterium | reverse complement strand
GCCTTAGATGTATCAGGGCGCTGACGCTCGACCCCGACGACGCAACTGAGAAAGAGTATCTGGAGGGCTATGAGGCGCAAATAGCCGAGGCGCGGGCGGAGCTGGCGGCGGTGAGGGCGGAGCGAGGGGAAACCGCATGATTATCCTTGCGATTGTCGCGGCGTTTTTGATACATGAAGGCGGGCATTGGGTCGCGGCGTTTTGCTTTGGCGAGCGACTGAGGTTTCGCTTCGCGTGGGGGCGGCTCGATAGGATACCTGTGCCGCGATATGTGTGGAAAATGCCTTATTTGGCGCGATGGAAACAGCGGGTTATAGCGTTGTCGGGCTTTGGGGCGGAGATGTTGGCCGCCCTTTCGTTTTGGGTTATCGTCGACGCGTTTTTGAAATATTACGCGGCCGTGGCGCTGGCGCACTTTATTGCGTACCGATTTTACGCTGGGGAGGATAGTGATTTCAGGTGGATTGGCAACCGAGACAGCCAGTAAAGCTCGGCGCGGAACGTCGAGAGCGTGAGGCGAGTGTGCTGAGAGATGTAGAGGCGACCGCCTCAGTCGCCCGCGTCAGCGTGAATAAAAAGAAATGCCCGGACTGCGGCAGCGAGCATTATTACCCCAAGTCCGGTTGTATGGTCTGCGAGGTTTGCGGATATACGCCTTGCGGGGTGCATTGATGTGAACTGGGCGAAGAAATGCGTCAGGAAGCCTTTGGCGGTGTATTCGGCGGTTTGGGGAGCGGGGCTTGTGAGCCTCGCTTTTTTGTTTGACCGGGACATACCGCCGGGGAGCATGTCGGTGATGAACACGCTTATAGGGTTTTGCGTGGGAGGGTATTGCGGTAGTAGCGCTTGGGAGGCTTGCAAGAACAATGGTTTAGGCGATGCTAACGACACAAATGTCGTTAGCACTGACGCTATTGGTTTTCGGGTTGAAACAGATTCTGGTAAGGACATCGATGTCCCTACCAAAAACACTAAGGGAGGAAAATTGAGATGAAAAAGGTATTCATATCACAGCCTATGAGGGACAAGAGCAGCGAGCAGATTTTGCGGGAGCGCGACGGAGCGCTTGCCAAGATAGAGGAGCCGTTTGAGCTTATCGACACGTTCTTCAAGGACTTCGACGGTAATAAGCTGGAGTTTCTCGGCAGGTCTATTTCGCTTGGGCTTGCTAAGGCCGACGTAGCTGTTTTTATCGGTAACTGGCAGGAATATGACGGGTGCCGCTGTGAGCATTTTATAGCGTCGCAGTATAAGATTCCGTGCGTTTATTTTTAGGATAAGGTAAGAGCGGGCGGCAGATTGCCGCCCCTACGACGGAGGCGGGGAAGAAGAATGAACCTTAAAATCTTGGGGGTTGCGCTGTCTATTACGGCAATAGTGATAATGTCTCTTGTTGTTTATGCGGGTTACGAAACAAGCATTCGTAAAAATCAGCTACAGGAGATGACGCGAAACATTTCAGACGGCCAGAACACCGGCCTTGTGCGCGTAGAGGCTATGAGGGAATCGGTTAAAACGGAGGTGAAGTACATCTATGTGGAAACGAAAAATCAAGTGGCGGCTCTTAGCGGTGATGCTGTCGCTGTGTCCCTTAATGACGAGCTTGCCGTGTGGCGCGGAGTGGATAGCGGTGCCGCAGGGGTATCTCACCCCTGAGGCCGGATACTTCGGTACGGAACAAGACGGGCGCGATACCTTGGCGGCTCTCCAGACGTACAGGCTGACCGCTGAGAAGTTGCAGGCGGCGTATCAGGATCTGGGCAAGGAGTATATCAGGAACGCCAAGAGCGTACAGGAACAGATAAAAGGGCTTGAAATGCAAATAAACGCCGAGCGCCGAGCGTGGAAAGCTGAGGTCGCGCGGGCGCGGACACGCAGCGTCATTTGGGTTGTCCTCGCTGGGGCGGCGGGTTACGCGATTGGGAGGTAACAATATGACTGATTATTTTGCGGAGTGTGTCAATTTTGTGCTGAAACGCGAGGGAGGGTACGTCAACGACCCTCTCGACAAGGGCGGGGAGACTAACATGGGTATAACTGCCGGGACGCTCAAACGGGCGCTTGACGCTGGGTTGCCTGTGCATAAAGACGTAAAAGACATCACCAAGATGGATGCGCTCTTAATTTACCGTGCCTTCTATTGGGAGCCCTACGCGTACAAAACATCCCTGTTCCCGGCTTGTCTTGTGTTGCTGGATATATGCGTCAACCACGGAGCGGGCGGTATGGCGACGATAGCGCAGAGGGCGGCTAACGCGCTGTCTTGGCGGCTCGATGTCGATGGCAAGTATGGGGCGAAGACGGCACAGAGTATCGAGAAATTGAGCGCCGCGAATTCTTTCACTTACACTGAGGAGCTTTTGAGGCAGCGTAAGGACTATTATGACCGCATCATAAAGAAAACACCGTCACAGGCTCGGTTCAAAAATGGCTGGTATAACCGCATACGCGAGCTCGCGACGGTTGCGGGCGTTAAGAGTCCGGTATGAAAATCCGGCGCGGCGCGCGAGTCAGGCGCAAGATAGACAGGTTTCAGGGCATCCTTAAATCTATTTTGGAGGTCAACAAAAAGATGCTTGGCGAGATAAAGAGGATGTCCAAGTCGAGCTATTACTGGATTAAAAACAGGAAGGGGCGTGACGACAGTGACGGCGAAAGATAACGAGCTTGAAAAGAAAATAGACTCGCTGTCCGATATTTGCCGCTCTATGTTCGACATGAACAAAGAGACGCTGGACAACCTAAAGACCCAGAACGATATGGTGGGCTACAGGATGGCCGAGATGGAGAAAAATATCGAGAAGGCCCTTACGTTGAGCGAAAAGCTAAATGAGCAAATCATTATTATCGACCAGCGGTGCGCCGTGAGGGCGGCGATTCTGCCGGCAAATCCGGGACAGGGTACTTGCCGTGAACGGGAGGATTTCGGCAAAAAGGCCGATGGCTGGATGACATCTAAGGTAGGGCAGTGGCTGATAGCGGCTGTCAGCGGGGCGCTGACGCTGGCCGTGGTCGAGGCAATAAGGGCGCGACTTGGCTAAACAAAAAAATTGGGCGGGGAGAAATCCTCGCCCGATTTTTTGTTATCAACCCTTTGAATCATCAACGGTATCACCATTGATATTATTGGCATCAATGTAATCCTTCACAGCTTGATACAACATATCCTGCACCGTTATCTTATTTTTCAACGCTGCCATCCTAAGAGCGTATCGCTCTTCTCCACTTAATCTCACATTGCATACAATATTTTTAGCCATTTCGCACACCCCCATAAAATTTTACCTCTAAAAGTCGTTTTGTCAACTTCACGTAAAAAACATATAAAAGACTTGACGACAAAGCGACAAGATGTTATATTGTATCTATTGATACAAAAATGGCTGAGGTTGCAGCCTCAGCCAAAGAAACACCGCGCTGATAGGGACATTAGCGGGCAGAGAGTAGTATATCATCTCTGCCCCTGCCGAGAAAGGTAGGGAATTAAGATGGCGAAATACGACATAATTTATTCATGCGGGCACGAGGGACGAGTAGATATTATAGGGCCGACAAAAGACAGACAGCGTAAGGCCGACTGGTACGCATCCGGTCTTTGCCCGGAGTGCTACGAGGCTAAGAAATTAGCCGACCGCGCCGCCGAGCTCGAAAAAGCTAAAGCAAACGCCGTTGAAATGGAGCTCCCCGAGCTGACCGGGACGGAAAAGCAAGTAGCTTGGGCGATGAAAATTCGCGATGCGTTTGTCTCGAGTATCGCAGACCGTGAAGAGCCTGAGCATGATTTTGCAAAAAGATTGTTGAACGTTGTTATCGACGGCAATCTCGCCCAGACTACCGCAAAATGGTGGATAGACTGGCGCGAAAATGACCACATCATGAATCCCGCTCGTCGGCTACATGAGGTAGGAGAGGACATTGCGAGACTACTTAAAATAAACATTTTCAAGGAAGAAGAGATGGACAAGCTCATCTCCGCAGTGACAGCGATGACCGACGCCGAGCTTTACGGCGCGGTATTGGGCCAGAAACCCGCTGATGTCGCCGAAAGAGAGTATATGGCCGATACCGAAGCCGAGCGCACTATTCGCCCGGAGTCGCCAAAGACAGAGGCTATTTTAGAGATCTCTGAGACCGTAGCGCCGGATGGTACGACCGTAAGGGTAGTAACCCCCGAGCGTGACGAGAACTTTAACCCCACAGTACGGCATATGGGCTACAAATGGGTAGACGGTGCGTGGCAGCAAAAGTATGCTGTTGGGTTTGAGCTTTTGGACGATAGGATTATCCATATAGCTGTTACCGCACTGTCGCTCGATTACGTGGTTTCTGTCCCTCGCCCTGAGCTCGTAGAGCGCGTAAAGAACCGCGATTACAAGTCGTTTAACACCAAGGTAGTAAAACATCACATAAAGACCAACAAATTTGCGATTCGGTGGACGCGCGAAGATGGCGATTTTTACAACAGTGCCAAGCGCATAGGCAAGGCTGTCTGGGATAAGGACGCCGGAGCGGTGCTTGTTGCGCCGGAGATGTTCGCGGAGGTTTTAGATTTTGCGGAGCGGTTTGGTTTTGAGGTTTCGAGCGGCGCACTTGGGCTTGTTGAGCAAGCCAAAGCCTCAAAAGAGGCGGCGCTCGTGGTCGATGTTAAACCGGTTAAAAAAGCCAAGGCTAAGCCGCTTGGCGATAAACCAGAGAAACTTGCGCCTGTAGAGGCGGATATAGCGCCGGAACTGCGAGACTCATGACTCCATTCGAGACACTCACCCCACTTCTTCCACACCAGATAGACGCCGTTTCAAAAGTCCTCCCTACCCGTGTCGGCGCTCTATTTATGGATATGGGGACTGGTAAGAGCCGCACAGCCATAGAACTCGCAAAAATCCGAGCTCATAAGATTGACCGGGTAGTATGGTTCTGCCCGGTCTCGCTGAAAACTACAGTTG
Source organism: Synergistales bacterium (assembly GCA_026002715.1). GTDB lineage: Bacteria > Synergistota > Synergistia > Synergistales > Aminobacteriaceae > BNVG01. Next base: position 17,424 of record BOCC01000031.1, on the reverse strand, counting down.
AATATGAAATCCGAAAACACACGGACTGTCAGGATATTTTTGTTTTCGATACCAAGACCGACGAGCAGAATGTTGATACTGCGGCTCGCTGGGTAGTCATAGGATTAGAGAGCGTTTCGCAGAGTACACGCACGTCTGCAGCTACGCGTGTTATCGTTACGGAGAACACGTTCTGCATCGTGGACGAATCTACGTATATCAAGGGTTTTCGCGCACTACGGACACAGCGTCTTATTTCGTTTTGTGATAAATGCCGGTATAGGCTTGTTTTGACAGGTACGCCTATGACGCAAGGTGTCCCTGACCTATTCGCGCAGATGTACTTTTTGAGCCCTAAAATCCTTGGATATAACTCTTGGTACTCCTTTGCCGCGAACCATTTGGAGTATCACCCAACGAAAAAAGGCTACATCGTAAGGACGCATAACCACGAGTTTTTAGCCTCCAAAATGCAGCCCTATGTGTATCAAGTCACAAAAGACGAGTGTCTTAATCTACCAGATAAGCTCTACCACACGCATTATGTCGCCATGTCGGACGAGCAACGACGGGCTTACGAGCGAGCGAAAGAAGACTTCGAGAACGCGTTGGCCGACGACGATGGCGATATTACAGATATATCTATTTTCCACTTGTTTACGTCGTTGCAGTCTATCGCTTGCGGGTTCTGGAACTACAACCAAAATTGGGCGCGGCCGGAACGCGCGGTCATCGTGGAACACGAGACATACGCGCATAACCGCATTGAGGGCTTGCTCGACGTAGTGGCCGGAATCCCTGACACAGAGAAAGTAATCGTGTGGGCGAAGTATCGCCACTGTCTGGAGGAGATAACCGAAAATTTGCAAACCGTTTACGGCAAAAATAGCACGGTGCGGTTTTCGGGCGCTCAGTCGCCCAAGGAGCGTGAAGCAGAGCTCGCCCGTTTTCGCGGAAACGCGCGGTTTTTTGTGGCTACTCAGGCCGCGGGAGGTCACGGCCTCACACTGAATGAGGCAAGCTACGTCGTTTTTTACGCTGACGGGTTCAAATACTCCGAGCGGATACAGGCCGAGGACCGTTGTCACCGTATCGGTCAGACTAAGCGCGTTACATACATCTCAATCCAGAGCGACGCGAAAATCGACGACAAGATAGCGCAATCACTCGAAAAGAAGTCCAACGCGCTGCATGATTTTCGCGCCGAGATCGAGAAGGTAAAGGGCAAGGGGATAAAAGAGCGAGTCAAGAAGTTACTCGCTGAATTATAGGAGGTGCTTAGGTTTGCCGCCAAAGGTGTATTTACAGCAAAACGTTTACGACGCCGCACAGGACAGGTTGAAGTATGTTTTTGATGAATTTGACAATATCATCGTGGCGTTCTCAGGAGGTAAAGACTCCGGCCTATTATTGAATTTAGTTGTCGATTACGCTGCCAAACACGGCATCAAGAAGCGCATTGGATTATTTCATCAGGATTTTGAGGCTCAGTTTCAACTTACGACTGATTTTGTCTATGAGACGTTTGAGAAACACGCCGATAAAATGGATTGCTACTGGTCATGTATCCCTATGGCAGTCAGAACTGCGGTAGGGAACACAGAGGCTTGGTGGTATCCTTGGGACGACCAACACCCTGAATTATGGGTAAGGGATATGCCGCAAAAGCCCTATGTCTACAACATTAGCAATCATCCAATGGGCGAGATGTATCAGTATCGCATGGACTACCATTCTCACGCGCGAGCGTTTAACCAGTGGTATCACCAGACGCACGGCGGCGAGCGGACTATAACACTGCTCGGTATCCGCACAAACGAGTCATTAAATAGATTTTATAGCGTCACTAACAAAGTACACGACTACAGAGGCCGGAAGTGGATAACTGACGAAGGTAACGGCGTTTATAGCGCGTCGCCGCTCTATGACTGGACGGTGGAGGATGTTTGGCATTGTAACGCCGTAAATGGCTATGAGTACAATCGCCTCTATGACATGTTCTACAAAGCCGGCGTTCCGCTGAGTAAAATGCGGGTTGCTTCTCCGTTCAACGACGAGGCCGCTAACACCATAAACCTATATCGTGTTTTAGACGCTCCTATGTGGGCGAAAATCGTTGGGCGTGTAAAGGGCGCTAATTTCGCGTCGATTTACGGCGGCACTAAAGCTATGGGCTGGCATAAGATACAACTCCCACAAGGGCATACGTGGCGTTCCTACGTAAAATTTCTATTGTCCACCCTGCCCGAAGAAACACGCAACCGATACGTCGAAAAATTCACCACATCGCTGAAGTTTTGGCGTAAGCAAGGCGGGTGTTTTTCGGACGACATTATCTCCGAGATAGAATCTTGCGGCTATGACATTGCGCGGAATGGAGAGTCGAAGCAGAGCAAGAACAGCAAAACGAAAATTGTTTTCCACGGCAATATTCCTGACGATACAGACGACGTGAAATCAACGCGCGACATCCCCTCATGGAAACGCATGGCGATAGTCATTCTGAAAAACGATCACACGTGCAAGACAATGGGTTTCGGTATGACCAAGCAGCAGAACGATAGACGGAAGGAGATTGTGAAAAAATATGCAACATTATGAGAGTCCTGTCTACAACGTAATCCGTGTTTCAATCGAAAAAATCAGAGCGAACGAGTACAACCCCAACGCCGTTGCGCCACCTGAAATGAAGCTCCTGTATGAGAGCATCCGAGAGGACGGCTACACTATGCCAATCGTTTGCTACTACCACGAGGATGATGGTATGTATGAGATTGTGGATGGTTTTCACCGCTACACAGTCATGCTCAAACACCCAGACATTTTCGAGCGCGAAGGCGGCTGTTTACCCGTGTCGGTAATAAAGAAGCCCATCGCCGAGCGCATGGCGTCTACAATCCGGCACAATCGGGCACGGGGAACGCACGACGTTGACCTGATGAGCAATATCGTTGCGGAGCTCGTCTCAATGGGGCGAACCGACGCTTGGATAGCTAAGAAGCTGGGGATGGATTGTGACGAAATTCTTCGGCTCAAGCAGATAACGGGGTTGGCTGAGCTTTTCAAAAATCAGCCATATTCAAAGGCTTGGGAATGAAGTCGGAGGAAAATAGTCAGATAGCATAATGACCGGGATTAACCGGCCACCTGCATCGTTAAATACAAAACCAAATAACTGTTTCAATCCAACGCCAACGTTAAGGCTATGGCGACATTGCAAACATTATTTTATAGCTTTCAGTGTGCGTGTAAATAGGGCTTAAGCCCTAATTTTGAAAGGGAGGAAAAGAACAATGAAAAATACAGTGAAATACGCAATTCCGCAGTTAGTCTACGTACCGCGCATGGTGACAGACGACGAGGGCAACATCGTTCAGGAAGTTATCGGTAATCGCGCTCAGTACGACCTTGTACAGGACGAGCATAGGACCACGGGAATAGGGATCATAATCAGCGTTAGCGATATATTTATCCACCCCCAACTTTGGGGCCGCGCCGCGACATGGGACGAAGTTTGCGCCTGCCTATATTGGGGCGAAGACAACGTTGGCGAAGAACTGGAAGCTAATGCTCGCATAGCCGCCGAGGAGTATATCAATGGCGGTGGACAATGGAGAATCGAGAAACACGTTGGAATGTCAGGCGCGATAGACTATCGCATATATCTGCGCTACGGAGAAATCAGCGCAGAAGAAAAAGAACTCGCGCTCAAAGGCAATCTCGTGACGACGCTTCATGTCTCCTGCGCAGGGAAGCTGAACAACGGCGTGGGGAAAATGAGCTTAGAAGTTTGGTACTTCTTACTAAAGACAATTCCGGCAACGCCATGGCCGGACATAGAAAATCAATATAGAAATTACCCGCCTAAGAAACTGGAAATCAAGGCGGTGGAATGGAACAGCGCCCTGCCTGATTGAGAAATATGCCATAGGGAGTAAGGAGCGGGCGCAAGCCCGCTTATTTTTTTAATCCATCCAACCAATCCGCCCACCACTGCATCATTTCGCGGCGTTTGGGGAGATATTCGGCGTGATTATATGCGGCGCGAACGGCGTTGCCGGAGATGTGGGCGAGCTGCCGCTCTACCACGTCCGGCGGCCAGCCGTTTTCGTTCAGGATAGTCGAGGCCATGCTTCGGAAGCTATGGGCGGTTATGACATCCTTGCTGTATCCCATAGTCCTGAGAGCAAGCCTGACCGCCCCACCACATATGTGACAGTCGCTGTGTCGGACAGCGGTGAATATCCACTGTTGGTCGCCTGTCAACAGTTTGAGTTCCGTAAGTGTTTCTATGGCCTGACGTGACAGGGGTACGATATGGGGGCGCTTCATCTTCATTTTTTCGGGCGGAATATTCCATTGAGCTTTATCCCAATCTATCTCTTGCCATTCGGCAGTCCGGATTTCACCGGGACGGCAAAAAGTCAGGATCGAAAACTTGAGAGCGTGTCTCATGACATCGCGATGATAGGTATCTATTGACCGCATGAGAAGCGAGATCTTAGTTGGGTCTGTAATTGTCGGGTAATGACGTTCCTTATACGTTTGTAGCGCGCCCTTTAGCGCGTATGTTGGATCTGAGTCAACGCGGCTTGTAGCTATGGCATAGCGAAATACTTGACCGGTTAGTATTTTAATGCGCTTAGCCATGTCGAAATTGCCACGTTGCTCAATGACGCGACACATACTAAGAACGATAGCCGAGGTTATATCGGCGAGCTGCATGTGGCCTATTGCAGGGTAGACTATGCGCTTAAGGCGACTCTGGATCTCCTGAAGGTATTTCTTGGCGCAAATTGGGATCATGCGCTTCTCAAGCCATTCTGTTGCCACGGTTTCAAATGTTTCGTTGTTTAAGGTTGTGGGATTATCTGAGGCTGTTGATTTACCTATCTCATAGAAGTCCGTTTTGTCGGACGCAATGTATATGAATAAAAACGACATTAAATGTCCTCCTTATTTAGTCCGTCCAGCCAGTCGGCCCACCATTGCAGCATGTCCCGTCTTTGGGGGAGATACTCCGCGTGGTTATAGGCGGCGCGGACGCTGTTGCTCTCGACGTGGGCGAGTTGGCGCTCGATTACGTCGGATAGGAACAGACCGCTCTCGTTCAAAACGGTACTCGCCATAGCGCGGAAACCGTGAGCGGTCATGTCGTCGTTGCCGTAGCCCATCGCGCGGAGGGCGACGCGGATGCCTCCGTCTGACATGGGCCGGCCGTCGCGGCGGGCGGAAGGGAACAACCATGTTTGATTGCCGGTTAAAAAGTAAAGCTCCCGAAGCGTCACGGTGGTCTGAATAGACAACGGGACTATATGCGGACGTTTCATCTTCATCTTCTCCGGCGGTATGTTCCATTGTGCTTTTTCAAAGTCTATTTCCTTCCACTCCGCGTGACGTATCTCACCGGGGCGACAAAATGTCAGAGCCGAGAATTTGAGGGCGCACCGTATAACTGCGAATGGGTAAGCGTCTATCGACCGTATAAGTAGAGCAATTTTAGAGGGGTCTGTCAGAGTGGAGTAGTGTTTCTCTTGACGTGTTTGTAGCGCGCCCTTTAGCGCGTATGTTGGATCTGAGTCAACGCGGCTTGTAGCTATGGCATAGCGGAAGATCTGACCTATGAGAGTCTTTACCCGTGAGGCCGTCTCGATGTTGCCCTTGCCTTCGATATTGCGGCACATCGCGAGAATGTGGGACGATGTTATGTCGGACATCTTCATGTGACCAATGGCCGGGTAGATTATACGGTCGAGGCGCAGGCGTATTGTGCGAAGGTAGCTTTCGGCGCATACGGGCGCCATGCGCTTCTCCATCCATTCAGCGGCCACGGTCGCGAACGTCTCGCTGTCCGCGCCGATGGGCTTGCCTGTTTCGAGAGAACGGCGGAAGTCCATGTTTTTGTCGCGCGCCTGCTTGAGCGACACTTCGGGGTAGGTTCCGGCAGATGTGCGTTTTTCTTTGCCGGCTACCCAGTAGCGGATTATCCAATATTTTTTACCGGAAGGATGGACTTCAAGGGCGAGACCATGGCCGTCGCCCATGTGATACTTCTTTTCTTCCGGCTTCGCTTGCTTTATCATCAATTCAGTCAGGGACAATATTATCACCGCCGTATAAAGGATTCATTTTATACTGGTTATTATACTGTATCGGTGTGAGTAGATACGGTTATTGGTGGTGATTGGTGACGGTCTGGAAAGCAAAAACCCCGCTTGGCGGCGGGGTTTTGGTTATATATGGTGCAATGTGAAACTTGTCTCTGGTGGGCCCACCAGGACTCGAACCTGGAACCTTCCGGTTATGAGCCGGTGGCTCTAACCACTTGAGCTATGGGCCCTTCAAAAAATCACAAAAGGAATTATACCTCTTGTTCGGCGCAAGCGCAAGACGGTTTTAATAAAACCCGGCAATTTAATTCGAGACGGCTTTTGCCATATTTTTCCCAAGCAGATGACACTGTTCGAGATTTTGAGCGTTTGGCGCGGTGAGAACCTCCACCTCCGGGCCTACCCTGTCGAGCTTTATCTCGTCCGCGAACTTCCTGAGCGCCGGGAGCGCGCCGCTGCTCCAGCTGTAGCTTCCGGCTATGCCGAGCGAGCGTTTTTTGGGCATACTGTTCTGGAACTTTTCGCAAAAGGCCGCCACGGTGGGGAACAGCATCATGTTGTACGTGCAGCTCAGGATGACGAGGCCCCTGTAGCGCCAGGCGTCGCTCAATATATACGACAGGTTGGAGCGGGACGCGTCGTGAAGGCAGACGGTCTTGACGCCGCCCTCGGACAATCCCCTCGTCACCTCCTCGGCCATCTGCCGCGTATGTCCGTACATCGAGCCGAAAACCACGACCGCGCCGCTCTCGGTCTCCTGCTTGCTCCAGCGGTCGTAAAGCTCTATAACCTGAGCTATGTCGCTCCTGAAAAGAGTGCCGTGCGAGGGGTATATCTTTTCGATAGCCAAACCCCCGAGTTTTTTGAGCGCGGCCTGTACGGACGCTGAAAACCTTGCCACGATCGTGGCGTAGTAGCGCAGCATTTCCGATTCCCACCGGACGCGGCTCTTTTCGTCGTCAAACAAACCGCCCTCGTGGATTCCGTATCCGCCGAAGGCGTCGTTCGAGAACAGCGTTTTTGTCGCGGCGTCGTACGTGACCATGCTCTCGGGCCAATGGACCATAGGTATCGCGTGAAAGCTCAGCACGTGTCCGCCTATGTCGAGCGTCTCTCCGTCCGCCACCTGAACAACGCCCGAATCTATGCCGTAGTATCCCTTCAAAAGCGGCAAGGTCTTGGCGTTGCCGATTATCTTAACGTCGGGGTACGCTTCGCGAAGCTGCGTTATCACGCCAGAGTGGTCGGGCTCCATGTGGTTTACGACGAGATAGTCGAGCTGGCGGCCAGAAAGGGCTGTTCTTACTTTTTCGAGGTATTCGTCGAACTGCGACGATTTCACCGTATCGATGGCGGCCGTTTTTTCGCCCAAAATGACGTAGGCGTTATACGCCACGCCGCGCGGCAGACTCCATAGCGACTCGAAAAGATGCGTCTCGAGGTCGTTTGTCCCAACCCAAAAAATGTCCTGTCCAACCGATATAGCCTTGTTCATTGTTTTCACCTATCCTTTTGTCTTTATTTCTATGCTCTTCATGAGGCCTTCAAAAGCGGCGTTGAAAGCCGCGACCCCGTCATTTAAAAGTGTATTGCAAACCGCGTCTAATTCAATCCCAGCCTCCAAGAGGCGAGCCAAGCGCGCCTTCGCGCCACTCGCGTCTTGTTTCAGCGCGTCTTCGGCTGTCCCGTGGTCCAAAAACGCGGACAAAGTCGCGGGCGGAACGGTGTTCACCGTGTTTTTGCCTATCAATGACTCTATATAATAAACGTCGCTGTAATCCGCGTTCTTTGTGCCGGTGCTGGCCCAGAGCGGACGCTGAATCTTGGCGCCCTTATCCTCCAATGCCCGCCAGTCGCCGTTAATCGCTGAAAAAATCTCCTTGAATTTTGCGTAAGTCAGGATTGTGTTGTCGATAGCCGCCTTGCCTCTGAGATCGCCGTCTTTGTCCGTTAGGCGCGGGTCGACGGCGCTGTCTATCCTGCTGACAAAGACGGACGCCACGGAAGCCACGGCGATGGGGAGCCCTCTGTTGGCGCGCGCCGAGAGCCCTTTGATATAAGCCTCAGCCGCGGACGCGTACTGTTTTACGGAAAAAATAAGCGTGGCGTTGACGTTTATTCCGTCGGCCACGCAGGCCTCGATGGCCGGTATGCTCTCAGGCGTCGAGGGGATTTTAATCATGACGTTCGGGCGGTTCAGAGCCGCGAACAACCGCTTTGCCTCAGAAGCGGTCGAGGCGGCGTCCTGAGCTAAAAGCGGGTTGACCTCAAGGCTTACGTATCCGTCCAACCCCTTTGTATCGTCGTAGACTTTGAGCATGATGTCCGCCGCCGCGCCGACTTCTTGCAGTGTAAGTGTTTCGTAAATCTCAGGTACGGATTTGCCGTTTTTGGCGAGGTCTCGTATTTCGGCGTCGTAGTCCTCGGATTTCGCTATGGCCAGCTCAAAAATCGACGGGTTTGTCGTGACGCCCCTGACGCCTTTTTCTATCCAATCGGCAAGCCCGTTTTCACGCAAGAGTTTACGGCTGATGGTGTCGAGCCAAAGGCTCTGCCCAAGCTGAGCGGTCTTATGTAAAACTGTCTGCATTTATATCAGCTCCTTAAAATCATAAACATAACGCACGTAAAAATAAACTTAAAATTATAAAAATTATATTTTCATTCTACCAGATTTTAGGCGGGCTCGCGGGGGAGGAGTACGTAACTATTCATATTTAACCCGTGTTTATGCATAAAACGCAAAGTTTTTGTTTGTGTTTAAGGTATAATGTGAATACTCAGGCCTGTTTAGGTTTTAGCGTGGATTGAAGTGGATTGAAACTGAAGGGAGAATACGAGTATGCAAACAAACGATCAACTTAACAACGCGATGAGAATCAAATTAGATTTTCCAAATGGCCTGCCCGCGCGCGCCGATTTCGACCCGCAGTATCGCCGCGCCCCTGACAGGGGGTATACCCTGAACGAGCGCGAGACAGTGCTGGCCCTGCAAAACGCGCTCAGGTATATCCCCGGACAATATCACAAGGAAATAGCGCCGGAGTTCTTAGAGGAGCTTCGCGCGGTCGGCCGTATCTACGGCTATCGCTTCCGCCCCGCCGGAAAACTCAAGGGCCTGCCCATTGACGAATATAAAGGACTCTGCACTGAAGGCAAGGCGTTTCAGGTGATGATAGACAACAACCTCGACTTCGACGTGGCGCTCTACCCTTACGAGCTCGTCACCTACGGCGAGACGGGACAGGTCTGCCAGAACTGGATGCAATACCTTTTGATTAAAAAGTATTTGGAGGTTCTGACTCAGGACCAGACGCTCGTGGTCGAGTCAGGACACCCCTTAGGGCTTTTCCGCTCGCGCCCGGAAGCGCCGCGCGTCATTATCACGAACGCCATTATGGTCGGCATGTTCGACAACCAAGAGGAGTGGCACCGCGCCATGCAGCTCGGCGTGGCCAACTACGGGCAGATGACGGCCGGGGGCTGGATGTACATAGGGCCCCAGGGTATAGTACACGGCACGTACAACACCGTCCTGAACGCCGGACGAATTAAATTCGGCGCCGGAAAATCGAGCGACAGCAACACAAATTATCTGAAGGGGCGTCTTTTCGTGACGTCGGGCCTTGGCGGTATGAGCGGCGCTCAGCCGAAGGCCGCCGATATAGCGGGCTGCGTCTCCATAACGGCGGAGGTTGACGAGTCGCGCATAAAGACGCGGCACGGCCAAGGCTGGGTGAAGGAGATAGCCAAGACGCCCAAGGAGGCGTTCGACCGCGCCAAGGTCTTGATGGGCGGCGACGCGATAAGCTCCATAGCCTTTCACGGCAATATCGTAGACCTGCTGCAATACGCCGTGGACAACAACGTCACGATAGACCTTTTGTCCGACCAGACGAGCTGTCACGCGGCTTATGACGGCGGATACTGCCCGAGCGGCATAACCTTCGAGGAGCGCACGCGCCTTTTGAGGGAGGACGCCGCGAAGTTCCGCGTTCTTGTAGATGAAACACTGAAAAAACATTTCAGGCTGATAAAAACCCTTGTGGATAAGGGCTCCTATTTCTTCGACTACGGCAACGCCTTTATGAGCGCGGTGTTTGAAGCGGGCGTGAAAGAGATAGCCAAAAACGGAGAGGACACGCACGACGGCTTTATCTTCCCGAGCTACGTCGAGGACATTATGGGGCCGCTCTTGTTCGACTACGGCTACGGGCCGTTTCGCTGGTGCTGCCTGTCGCGCGATCACGAAGACCTGCGCAAGACGGACAAAGCGGCGATGGACTGTATCGACCCGGACAGGCGTTTTCAGGACAGGGACAACTGGGCGTGGATACGCGACGCGGAGAAAAACGCGCTCGTCGTCGGCACTCAATGCCGTATTCTCTATCAGGACGCGGACGGACGGGCCAAGATAGCGCTCAAATTCAACGAGATGGTGCGAAGCGGCGAGATAGGCCCCGTAATGATGGGCCGCGACCACCACGACGTGTCGGGCACGGACTCGCCTTATCGCGAGACCTCCAACATCAAGGACGGGAGCAACATCATGGCCGACATGGCCGTGCAGTGCTTCGCGGGGAACGCCGCGCGGGGCATGAGTCTCGTGGCTCTGCATAACGGCGGCGGCGTGGGCATAGGCAAGTCCATAAACGGCGGCTTCGGTCTCGTCTTAGACGGCTCTTTCCGCGTGGACGAGGTAATCAAGAGCGCTATGAACTGGGACGTCATGAGCGGCGTGGCGAGACGCGCCTGGGCGCGCAACGAGGGCGCGCTCGATGTGTCGTCCGCGTTCAACTCCCGCCTCACAGGCGAGCATATCACGCTGCCTTATATCGCGGACGAGGCGTTTTTGGTAAAATTAGTTAAAAATTAATTCAGGGAGGTTTTGTGTTATGAACCCGAACAAACGTGTAGCTTTATTTTTCGCGATTACGCTGCTGTCTATCGGTTTGGCGATGCAAAGCGCTTTCGCGGCCTTGGATCTGGAGGCGGAGGCTGACGCGCTTTTCACCGCCATAAGCAGCAGCCAGCCCATACCGGTGATAGACACTCCCGAGGTGGAGCGCACTGAGGACAACGCTTATGCCGTGCAGAAGATTTTATTCGACAAAATCTTAGCCGCCAATAAAGGCGACTCTATAGCCGGCATAAAGGGCGCGCTGACCGCGCCGGCGCAGATGAAGAGGTTCGAGTCAAGCGTTCCGGCCTTGGCGCCGCTTTTGAGGAGCGGACTTACCGAGACGAACGGCTCGGACTTGGTCGAGTTCAAGTCTTTCAAGGGCATGATGCTCGAGGTGGAGCTGACGTTCAAGACCGCCGTCCCGATAACCGAGCCAGTCAAGGACGAGACGGCCTTAAAAACGCTCTTCGCTTCAGTGCATCCGAGTATAGAAATACCACAGCTTTATTTCGCCGACATGAGCAAGGTGAAGTTCTTTGAGATCGTGGAGGCCGGCGTTGCGAGCAAGAAATTTCTTGTAGGGCCCGCGTTCAAACCAAGCGGGGTGGACGTCGATAACGTCAATGTCAAGCTGCTGTGCGACGGAAACACGGTCAACGAGGGCAAATCCTCGGACGCGCTCGGCGGGCAGTGGAAGGCGCTGCTTTGGATTGTCAACAACACGTTGGCTCACGGCTACACACTTGACGCCGGACAGTATATTATGACAGGCGCTCTTGGCAGCATGATACCGGCCAAGCCGGGGGTTTATAAGGCGGATTACGGTTTTTCGGCGCTGAATTTCAAGGTGTCGGAGTAGAGACATTAAGACAGGGGCGCCCCTGTTCCGTATACCGCGCGTCACAGGAGCGCTCCGTTCGTCTATTCTTGCTTTATAGGCACCACCGCTTCAAAACCGTGTCGATCTGAGACATCGTGCTTATAAAATAAAAACAGAAGCTAATATTGAAACCCACCTGAAAAGGCTTAATATAAGCCAAATCAGGTGGGTTTTTGCCTTTCAATGACTCAAGCCATATCGCTCTATCGCCGGGTCACCCATATATGCAAAACTTAGCCACCCTTGAGAGCGGATTGTCAAAAGCCTTCACCAAGAGTTTTTCCATGTGAGATAGAGTGGAATACGTTTCTAAGAACGCCTTGTAGCTGCCTGTATAAAAAACAATGCCTGCCATAACTTTCATTCCAAGAACTGATGCGCTTGCCATAGAGTTTCCATCATAAAAAGGCGCGGATTTGTTGGATTCTTCATCAAGAAAATCAAGATAACCTTCAAAGTCTTTTTCTTGCGCAAATTTATCCAACGCGTTCCACTTGGAGTAAACCCATGAATCACGAGAGCTCCCAATAATAGCATTGAAACCCTCCAGGAAACTCTTGAAATTGTCAAAAATTAACTCGGGCTTCAACTGATAAAGACCGTCTTCTTCACTGAAATAGAATGAATCAAAATAGTCCTCGCTGAAATATTTCTTATCCCAGTTGTCAACCTTGCACACAACCGGCACAACTCCGCCGATACCTGTTCCCATTATGACCAAATCCTTTCAGCCCACGCTTTGTTTGTGTGTCCATTTACATGATATTTCTTTGCTAAATTATAGCACGGCCTCGCTGCCACTCGTTGTCAAGCGACATATAGAATTAGTCCACCCCCCTGCGAATCGTTACTCAATAACGCTATGCTCTGACAGAACACCGCACACACAGGCTTTCTTATACTCAATACGCCCTCCGTTCCGTATGTATTTCTTCACCCCCTCTCCCTGGGGGGACTAATTCTTCGTGTCGTTTACTAAAATGAGTTATGCCGTTAGATGTGGACTAGAGATTAAAGAAAGCTATCGTTTGGATTTCAAATAGGGAATAAGACCGCCCGCGGACATAATGTCGCGCTCCAAGTCGCTAACCGCGTCGCCGTGGAAAGTGTTGCCGTTAGTGACGTTTTTTATAGTCCCGGTCCCTAATTCGACCTCCAACTTGTCGCCGTCGTTGACTTTGCCGGTTTTGATAGCTTCGGAGAGCCCTTTTATAAAAAGCACCGGGTATGCGTTGTTGATAGCGTTGCGGTAGTATATACGCGAACATGTCTCCGCCAGTATCACCGGTACGCCGGCTTCTTTCAGGCAGTAAACAGCGTGCTCCCGGCTCGACCCGCAGCCGAAATTCTTCCCGGCCACGATAAAATCTCCGCTCCTGACCTCTTTGGCAAAATTTTCCTTGCCGGGATAATATTCGAACGAGTACTGCGGCATATTTTTCGGGTCGGTTTCCGCCAGATATTTGTTGTGGTATATCAAATCGGTATCCACGTCGTCCGAGAACACCCACGCTCTCCCTTTCAAAAGTTCACCCATTTATAAACGCCCCTTTAACATATAATGTCGCGAGGATCGGTAATGACGCCGCGAACTGCCGTAGCCATTGCCGTCATCGGGCTCAGGAGATAAGTGTGACTTCCCTTGCCGACCTTGCCGATGAAGTTGCGATTTGTTGTCGAGCATCCCACGTCGCCGCTTGGGAGGGCGCCATAGTGCTCAGCCGTGCAGAGCGCGCAGGTCGGGTTTGTAAACACGACGCCGGCGTCGAGAAATTTCTCGATCATGCCTTCATGCGCGCACTGTTTCATAACCTCCGTAGTGGCAGGCGTGACGATAGTGCGCACGTTGGGCGAGACCTTAAAACCGCCTTTTTCCAACACCAAGAAAGCGGCGGCGATGTCCTCGAACCGTCCGTTCGTGCAGCTTCCGATGTGTACCTGATCCACTGCCACGCCGGCTATCTCGCGTACCGGCTTAACATTGTCCGGCGCGTCGGGACACGACGCCATCGGTTCGAGCTTTGAGACGTCGTACTTGCGTATTTCGATATAAGACGCATCGACATCGGGCTTTATCGCGTCCACTCGCGTCCTTGCCTCCGGTCCGGCACGTAGGGCGAGCCACTCTAAAACCGCCCCGTTCGGCAGGATGAGTCCGATTTTGCCGCTCATTTCCGTCACCATCGAGCAAAGCGTTATACGTTCCGCGAGCGTAGCTCTCTCTATCGTATCCCCGGTGAACTCAACCGACAGAAAGTCCAACCCTCCGGCGCCGAGGTCGCCAACTATCTTCGTCAGCAGGTCGCGCATGGACACGCCGCACGGGAACTCCCCTGTCACCTCTATTTTCATCGTCTCCGGTACGCGGAACCAGTTTGTCCCGCCTAACCACGACGCCGCTATGTCGGTGTTGCCGACTCCCGTCGCGAACGCCGCCACTGCGCCCAGCAGGTTCATGTGGCTGTCGGTGCCGAGTATTACGTCCCCCGGCTTTACTAAGCCTTCCTCCAACAGAACGTGCTGGCCGATGCCATGGTTGATATCGAATACGCGCCTTATGCCCTGACGTTTAGCGAACTCTCGGATTATCTTCTGATTGTTCGACACCTTCTCCGAATGAGACGGCGCCTGGAGGTCGAACGTGAACGCTATCTTGTCCGGGTCCCAGACTTTTCCCTGTTTTTCCGTAATTTCGTCGAACTGCAGCGTACAATTCGCCCCGCCAAAGTCACGCGCGGTTGACAGGTCGATGTCGCACCATACACGGTCTCCGACCTTGACTTCCTTGTGCGCGGCCCGTTCCATTATCTTCATTATCATTGTTTTGCCCATTCGTATGCCCCCTAAATCTCAAGCAAGACCTCTTGGCTCAGTTTGTTTCTATTTCATTCCCAAGAAGCTCTTCATTCCTTCGAAGTTCATAAAGTCGGCTTTGTTTACCAATACGCCCTCTGGGCTGCGTAGCGTGCCGTCTCCCTCGTGGGCGTGGTTGGCGATTATATGGCCTATCGCCGAGCCGCATCCGTTGCGTAAGGCAATGACCGTTCCAGAAAAAGGGTGTCTAAGGTCTTTACCTAATTGCGACTTGACCGTCTTGCCGTCGGGGGATTTTTCGTATTCCACTAATTTGCCGACGTCATGTAGCAGGGCGCCCGCCACCAACAGGTCGTTATTCATCTTGAATTTACCGCCCTCTGTCGCGTAAAGCGAGTTGAACTCGTTCATCGCGTGATACGCCATCCTCGTCACACCTCGGACGTGCGTCAAAAACGACGCCGGGCAGTCCGGTATCAGCAGCGTGAAGGGGATCGTCTCCATGTCCTCGGGCTCCCAGCCGCCTGTCTTCAACGCGTCAGCATAGCTGTCGATTACCTTCTCCCGCAAGTCCTTCTCGTTAATCCACTCTATTTCCGGCAGCAGTTTTCTGATTTTCTCTCTCATGGGCGCGCACCTCAATCCCTTATGTAGACGTATCCTTCCATGATACGCCGCGCCGTTCGGTCGAGGTTGCCGCTCAAGACGGTATGAGTTCCGTCCGGGTTGTCCTGTAAATCGGCATACGCGTCCATGATGCCCCACGGATGCCCTATGCGCAGATGCGTAACATGGTCATTGCCGCCGCCCTTCCGTACAATTTCGTTGATGATGGTTCCCGGTGTATTTGCCGCCGTTATAGTACAGATAGCGCCCGTACCCATGTAAGCGTCAATCATTTTCATGTCCACAGAGAAAAGACGTCCGACGCAGTCAATATTGGAAACTTTAATTTCCGCTCCGCTTCCGGCGGTATAATCAACAGGTTTTGTGGCAAAAGCGATCTTGGGGAGGGTCTGGCTATTGATTCGCGCGTCTTCGAGATTTTTGGCAAATCCCAATATGATAGCGCCGGTACCGCGAATTATTTCTAATTTGCGGCATATCTCCTTGCAGTTTGGGAGCGCGTTGAATTCGGCGGGAATTTCAGTGCCGGTGACGCCAAAATCTTCCGGGTGTACGAAAATTACAGGGTTAGCCGAGTCGATAAAACTGTATTCGTAGACTTTACCTTCCACATCTATAGTATCCTTCGGATTACCGGTGGGCAGAAGTTTGCCTGAAGACGCTCCTTGAGGCGCGACAAATTTCAGCGTGATTTTGGCGCCGGTTCCCGGTACGCCGTCTATAGAAAAGTCCCCCTCAGTCATGGCGCGTCCGTCTTTAACCGGAACTACAGCAACGATGATTTTTTTTGTGTTGGTGTTGTAAATACGCACGTTTGTAGTTGGTTCCACCGCCTCAACAAGCCCCTCGTCAATGGCGTAGGGGCCGACGGCCGATGAAATATTTCCGCAGTTCATGGTTTTCCCAACGATTGGCGAGTTGACATCGACCTGTCCGAAGCTGTAGTCGATATCGGCATCAGGGCGGCTGCTCTTTTTAATAATAGCAACTTTGCTCGTCGATGTGTTCGCTCCGCCCATACCGTCTATCTGGCGGCGGTCAGGGCTACCGAACGCGCTGAGAATCCATTTGTCACGCGCCGTCTCTTCTTTTGGCAGGTCTTCGTCTCTGAAGAAGACGGCCTTGCTGGTTCCTCCCCGCATGTAGACGCATGGCACTTTTATATTCGGCTTATACATGAAAAATTACCTCTCCTTCTGCAATGTGTCCCAAGAGCTGTTTTTTGGTAGCGGTGATTATTATCCTCCGCTCAGTATCCCCGACAGCTCTTCGGATGTTTTTTTGAGCGCGGCTATCATTTCGCCGATTACCTCTTTTGTGAAACGCATATCGGGTCCGGTTATGCTCATACTGGCGCAGACCGAGTCCGGCGCGTCGAAGATAGGCACGGCCACGGCGGTCACGCCTTTTTCCCTTTCCGAATAACTCACGGCGAAGTGGTCGAGCCTTGTGCGCTCGATGAGTTTTTGAATCTCCGCAATATCCGTTATCGTGTTCTCGGTGAAGGGTTTTAGACCCGACAAAACGCTTTGTACAAAGTCGTACGTCATCCAAGCCAAGAGGCATCTCCCAGCCGCTCCCGCCGAAAGCGGAAATCTAGACCCAAGAGGAACGGAACGCCTTAGGGGCGACGTCGTCTCGCACTGCGCGTAACAGACTCTTTGCAGGTCTTCTCTGAGATAGAGATTGACGGTCTCGTTGAAGCGGTCTCTCAGACGCTCCATAAAGGGGAGCGCGCAAGAGCGCAACGCGCCCGAGTGCTTGGCTATTTTCCCCATACGCATACAGTAGACGCCTAACCGATAGAGCTTGCTCCGCTCCTCGCGCTCCAAGAGATTTTCATCTCGCAAAGCGGCCAGTATTCGGGAGGCCGTGCCAATCGGAAGGTTCGTCAAATGCGCTACCTCGGTCATCGAAAGCTCAACCCGCTCCTCAGAAAAACATTTCAGAACAGTTATGGCCTTTCGCAGCGAGCCGGTGCCCATTTCTTTTTTGTGGGATGATTCTTTCACTTCTCATATCTCTTTTCGCTTTTTATTTTTTTAAACTAACGCTTGACCAAATTATAACACCATGAGTATAATATTAACATATAAGAGTCATTGTCAATA
>BOCC01000030.1 GCA_026002715.1 Synergistales bacterium | reverse complement strand
TGAAAAAGAAATCGAACGCCGCCTGTGTGAAACGGTGCGTAAACGCGGTGGATTGACATACAAATTCACAAGTCCCTGCAACCCCGGCGTACCAGATCGGATTGTGATAACCGCCACCGGCTCAAAATATCCAGCATGGAGCTTTTGCCAATGCCCTGCGGTCCGACGAGTATTGTCATGTTGTCGAACTTGCAGCCGGGGGTCATGGCTCGCGCCACGGCAGCCGTGAGCCCTTTACGCGCTACGGTACGGTTGTAGGGAGTATCAGCTGCGCCGAGGTAGTCTACGTACAGGGCATCAAGCCTTTGCGTCCCGTCCCATGTGATCTCGTCGAGGTATTCCTGTACCTCGTTGAAAGCGTGTTTGTTGGAATGGAGAGACAGCGCGGCGTCAATCTTGCCGTTGCTGGTGATGTGGTATTCTTTCTCTATGTACCAGTAAAGCCCGTTGTTGTCGTTATCGTCCCACAGGCGCCGTTTCGCGCCCCGCTCCCACGGCAACTCGCCCAGCACCTCACCGCGCCCGGCGAAAAGGTTCAGCGCAAATTTCCCTTTGAGGTTCGGGTCGTGATCGAGGATGATACAAGCGTTGTCGATTGTGGCTTTTGGGTATGCCGTCTGCGAGTTGATCGCCAGCAGCCGTTTCCAGTCTTCATCGGCGCCGTCATTCGCGGCGGCTTCAAAATCTTTTCGCGCGTCGGCGGAGCGTTCCTTATAAACGAGGGTCAGCACTTCAGGGATCGCGGTCGCCGCGTCTGTCATCGCTTTGTAAGAGGGGAGTTGATGGGTAAAAGTGTTGACTTTTACGTCGTCGTCGAGGTCGGCGAAACGATGGAGACGCACAAGGTCAAAGGCGTTCACTAACCGGCCGCCGCACGGGTCGGTCGCGTGATGAGAATAAAGGAATTTGCCGTCGTCATATATTACCGCGCCGCCTGTTGTGCTGCCGCTGAGGTAGGTGTAGCGGTCGGGGATATTGTCAACCGGCTCGTAAATGCCGGGGATCAGTTCATCCATTGCGCGGTAAATGTCATAGGTGCGGCAGAACGCGCCTACGACGCCCGTTTTCGCGTCAGGGTCGCCTTGTTTGACCGCAAGGCGGGTAAACGCCTGTGTGCCCGGCAGGGACGGCCACAGTGAAATGTTGCGCCAGTCAGCGTATAGTGCAAGCAGCCCGTCAGCCGACACGAAAGGCTTGTCCGCCCAGAGGTATACGTACTCACTGTCGGCGCAGCATGACGGCCAGTACATGAGACGGGCGACTTCAAAGGTGGTAGAGTCGGCCATTTCAAGGGCGATATACTCCGCCATTTTTCGGGCGCACGGCTCGTATTCGTCGGCTGTCACGGTACGGTCGAGAGGGATAAGGATGCGCAGTCGGGGGGCCACCGGGTGATGCTTCCGGGTGCTATATACACAATAGCCCACTCCCAGCCCCTCCACGCGCCGCAGAACGTCTTCCGTGCCTCCGGAGGGTATGTTATCAAGGTCGAGGGTTATAACGTCCCTACCGGTCACGTTGTCGGCTTTACGGCGTGGTCTGGAGAGTGTACCGCACACATAACCGCCTTGTGTGTCCTTGAGATCGTCCTGCCGCGCCTTTTTCATCGCCATGTACTCGTTAAAGGTTTCAGAACTCCTAAAAGGCGACCTCAGTTTTTCGTAAAACTCGGATAAAAACAGAGTTATAGGCTGCCAACTAACAGATCGGCGGCTGTTGCCTACGGAAAGTGTTATTTTTCTGTCGTTAATCAATACAACCGCCTCCCTGCCAGTGTTCGGGGCAACTACTCATGTTATAAAAATCTCTATCCATCGTTTTTCACCTCGCAAAGCGCAGTTTTGTCACAGTGCGAGTTTTCTACGATTCTCGGCTTAATCGCTTTGTGTAAATTGATTTTGAAAAGTTCGTTATTGTTTTTGAAAAAATACCGACCTTTTTCATATTTTTCAAACGTGCCCGATATTAATAACTTATCGCCGTTATATACGCTGTAGCTGTTGCCTGCTTTTAGGATACTAATGAGGTACATGTGTTTCTCTTGCCAGTCTTTTGTCACGCATAACACCTCCACTACTCCTATTGATCAAATCGTCGCTTTGTCACAGCGATGGGAAATTCCTCTATTTCACTTGCCCATAGGCAAGAGCCTTTACCGTTCAGGCGTTCCCATATCAGCGGGAAGCCGCCGATGCCGTCGAACAGGCTTGCCATCGTGGTATCATCACCACAGCATATCGAAAGCCGTTGCAGGACGTACTCCCACGGCGGGAGGGCGATGCTGTTGCCGATTGCCTTGTACCGCGCAGTGTCGGTGCTTTCTTTGTGAAGTTTTCCGTTTTCATCCTCCCACGCGCCGATGTTCGTCCAGTTATCGGGAAAGCCTTGCAAGCGTTCACATTCAAGCGGCGTGAGTCGCCGAACTATATAGCCGCCATTTGCCGCCATGATGAGGGCTGTGTAGTCCGTAACGCGGTTATTGTGATCACCCGTGATGGTGTTGACGGTTTCGCCGTCACCGTTCCCGCGAGCATCGTATGCAACGACCGGGGTGGTGCGTATCTCTCCTGTTTGGTTCTGACGTAGCGAAACTACAAAGGGCTGTCCTCTATCTATACAGGGTGATGCGTCAGCGCGTGCGAGCAATGATCCGACTATATTCGGCCATACCGAGTGTAGGACATTCGGCGGCATAGTAGCCTGTACGCATGGGGCATGTTCCATCGCATATTCCAGCGTACCGGTTACACTCCGCCATCCGTTAAAACCTGCTGCGCCGGCTGGACAATCCACGGTGTCGGTGCGGTCAACGCGGTTGCCTTGAATGCAAAAAGCCCGGATTGCATCTCCAGCGCCTCCCTCAGCATCGTCGGAAGGGTTTTCCCGCGCCGGTCGGCCCGGTTCAGAATCCCTAAACACGCCTTCGCGCTCAAAAAGTATTTCGGGTGCGGCGAGTCCTCCAAAATCTGCGACAAGCGCGATTCTTTTTCTTCTTTGGGGAACACCCCAAAACTGCGCGTCGAAAACGCGCCACGCAAGGCTCCATTGTCCTCCCATGTCGGAGAGGCATCCGGCGTTTGGCCACCCGTTCTTAGGTATAGAAACAGCGGGGGGGGGGGCTTTTTCGCAGATGACTTTGATGGTTTCTTCGAGGATGGTTGCAAAGTCCTCGCCTCGGTTGGAACTAAAAGCTCCGGGGACGTTCTCCCACACCATATAGCGGGATCTAACGTGTATGCCTGTTCTGCCGCGTTCAATATCTTTACACCTCATTTCTTTAATAATGCGTAGCTGTTCCATGAACAGCCCCGATCGCTCGCCGGACAATCCGGCTTGCCGTCCCGCGACGGAAAGGTCTTGGCAAGGTGAGCCGCCTATTATCACGTTGACTGGCGCAACATTCCAGCCATGTATTTTTGTTATATCGCCGTAGTGCTTCATTGCGAACTCCCAGTAAAGCAATAAGCGATTATTCTTTTTTCGGCCATGGCGCAGTATTCAGGGTTGAGATCAATACCGATAAACTTACGCCCTGCCGCATATGCGGTAATACAGGTTGTACCGCTTCCACAGAACGGATCAAGCACTAACCCTCCGGGACGACTGCCGGCCAGTATGCACGGCTCTATCAGCTCGGGCGGGAATACCGCAAAATGCGCCCCTTTATAGGGTTTGGGCGTTACCGTCCAGACGTCGCGCTTGTTTCGCACAATCACCGGCGGGTGATCTTCGTTGTGGTACCGACCATTGAAGCCTTTGTACCGCTCTCCGTGTTCGTCTTGTTTTCGGCGTCCTTTGTTTTTAATCAGGGTACCAACACTCCCTCGCGGCGGGTGAGGATCACCGTTTACGGCTTTTTCCTGAATAGCGTTGCTGTCGTAATAGTAGTGTTGTCCTTTAGTCAGCATGAAGATATATTCGTGTGCCCGTGTGCATCGATCTTTTACGCTTTCCGGCATCGGGTTCGGTTTGTGCCAAATAATATCTTGACGCAAATACCAGCCGTCATCTCGCAGTGCGAAAGCCAACAGCCACGGAATACCGATGAGGTCTTTAGGTTTTATGCCGTTCGGTACGACGCTACGCGGCATATTCACCGTGCCTCTATTGGTTCTTTGTTTCGGCGAATCACAACCCCGCCCGCCTCCAGCGTAGCTGTCGCCGATGTTCAACCAAAGCGTCCCGTCGTCTCTCAGCACTCGGCGCACTTCCCGAAACACCGCGACAAGGCTATCTACGTACTCGGTCGGCGTTTCCTCTAAGCCGAGCTGTTCAGCCATCCCGTAATCACGAAGCCTGTAATACGGTGGCGAGGTTACGCAGGTATCGACGGTCGCTGTTTCAATGGTTTTCAAACCGTCGAAGACATTCGCATTGATAATCATTCGTTTATTTGATTGCCGTTGACAGTTTGTATGAGAACGGTGGAAGCTGGCATTTGTACCGCTCGGTCATCCCAATACTCATTTGCAAATATCTTTCGGGTGTCACCGCCGAAAGCCGTTATGACATCCGGCAGATTTTCATTTATGGCGTCGAAGTGGATGTCTCGTTCTGCGCACCAGTTCACGGCAGCGGTCAGTTGTTCGTCACGCCGACACGTCCACAGAATCAGCCGGGCGTCGTTTCGCTTTTCTTCTCTGAGCCTGGCTACAGTGCTTGATATTTCCTCACCGATGTTTGGAAATTGGTTTGTCACGATGCAACCATCAAAGTCCACAGCGATGATTTTTGTTTTTGTCTCGGCTGCTTCAAAATGACCGCCGACGTAATACTTGCCGCTATTCATAAAGCAGGTTGTCCTGCGCGGGTCACTTAATAATCCGCTTGCGTTTATTTCATCCTCAGTATCAAATTCGTATAAAATCGTAAGTTGTTCTTCGCCTCTGTAATAGTAGCGGTTATGTTCTTTCATTTCGTTACCTCCCAAGGGTTTATATTTACCTCGTCGCCCCACGCGTCCCAACCGTCGGCGTCGGAACGGGCAAACAGTTCTATGCGAGGGAGATCTCCTATGAGCTGAACAATGCGGTCGCGAGCCTCGTCCGGCTTTTTGCTATGCTGCGCCACGGGTGAAAGTATCAGTTGACTCACACTGTTACTGACTCGTGAGGGTTTGCCCTTCACCGCCAACAGACACGGCTCAGTATTGCCTCGTGTCCACCGTCCTAATCCGTAGAAAAAACCAAATCCGGATCGGTTCGTTTTCACCCATTGAAAGGCGATACTTTTATAGGTAAAGCCCCACGCCTCGATTGTTTTAAGAGCTTCTTTCATCAGGGGATATGTCGCCCACAGGAATAAGACACAGTTATCGGCTGCTAAACTCTTGACCGGCAGGGCGCATATGTCGTCCAGTTTCATGTCGGGGTAGTGTTCAGCCGCCGCGCCGTTGCACCCCTTGTCGGAATACGCCCACGGCGGATCGGCGTAAATAACGCCGTATTTTTTATTTGGAAAAGGTAGATGGTTCATTGTGTTTACTCCTGTCTGGCGTTGAACGTGTCCGCAATTTTCAAATTTGATACGACGATCCACGGTCGTACCCACAATCTTTGAAATTTTGACCAAGACTTATCAATTTCGCCGTTCTTGTTACGGTAGAGCATGGCAAAGGGTAAAAATCCGGCGTTCCACGCTTGTTTCAAGCGCATTTCGGCGGCGTCCATAGTGTCGCCGGGATAGCCGATCAGCACGTAACACCTCGCGGCGTGTGAAGATTTGGAAAAGCCGCCGTCCTGCAGAAGTCGCCCGGCGATCATCAACGGTTCAAGATCATCGGACGTGTCGTAAGCGAAGAACATCCTTTTTGTCCCGATGCTCCGCAATAATTCAACGTGCCACGGCTGGAGTCGCTTTGCTTCCAGACCGCCGGTGAATATCGGGCGTTCCGACTGCCGCTTGAGCATGGCGAACACGGCGCGGATATGTCTTTCGGAACAGGCAAGCAGGTTGTCGTCCAGAATATTGAAGCCCTCCATGATTGGCAGTTCCCGCAAATCGCCCTCGCGCTTCCAAACGGAACAAAACCAGCAGTGGTTTGGGCAACCGCGCGACGTGATGACATAGCCATCTTTGACATATTGTCCCGGGACAAACTCCTCGCCGCGCATTCCAATAGCGGGGCCGCCAATTGTTACAGGTATTCCCAGTACCGACCATTTCTGATAAAGCTCCTCGGCTTTCGGCAGGTCATAGGTAAAGGTGACGCTGATGTGTATTTCGTCAAAGGCTATAAACGCAAGTTGCTCAAGGTCGTTTTTGGTCGGAGCTTCTGTAAACGTGAGAGCGTCACACGGAGTGGCGTTTGTGCGCCTTGGGAAAACCCGTATTATTTTGTTTATATTCATCGCGTGTCTCCTCCTTGTTTTAGAAAACTCCCGTTACGCTTTGGTCATATCGCGACCGTTGAAACGCTTTAAATTTTTCTCCGCGTTTAAACTGTTCAACTTTTTCTTGAAAGTTGGTGTGTTCAGCGATTTTGCATTGAGCTTGTTTCAATGCTTCTGTTCTGGTCTTGCAATGGTGTGCCGCCGAAGCGAGCACCGCCCCTGTCGGGATATGTGTAGCAATCCATGTTTCAAGCTCACCACTGTATTTTTCTTTATGGAGTCCAATATCGCCTTCAGAATAACCTTGTGTTTTCACTGCGAACGTTTTTGTCTTGTTTTCGTATATTCGCAACATGCATCGATAAAAGGTGTCTTTTTTCATGATTTATCACTGTCCTCCGTTTCTCTCCATGAATATTGGATACAGCGCCTGACGCACCAGATCGCTTTTCCCAATTTGTCTAATCCTTCCTGAAAAATTCGCCTGTCCAGCCGTTCGCGTCGAGGGGCAAGTCAGCCGCCCACGGCATGGGCTCGCGCATAAGTCGCACCACGGCATTAAGGTCAGCGGAAGCGGCGTCTATATCAACGACAACTTCGTCATGTACATGAAAGACAACCGGCAGCCCCGCTGATTCCAGTCGCTCTATAGCGCAGGAAAGGCAGTCGCGGGCGATGGCTTGAACACAGTTTTCAACGAGTTTGCCGCCGTAAGTTTCGACGGTTCCCCAACGCTTCGTAGTCTGCTCCATCCCCTTATAGGTGATGGACGGTTTACCCCATCGGTTCGTGCCGATGGTCGGGCTAACGTAATACAGCTTGCGCCCAGATGGTAAAAGGATTACCATGCAATCCACGCCGCTGTTGTAATCGTATTCACGAGACAACAGAACGCGGCCCACGCCCACGCTACTGCCCTCGGCGACGACCTTAACGGCCGCATTCT
This sequence comes from Synergistales bacterium, assembly GCA_026002715.1. Taxonomy (GTDB): domain Bacteria; phylum Synergistota; class Synergistia; order Synergistales; family Aminobacteriaceae; genus BNVG01. Next base: position 15,305 of record BOCC01000030.1, on the reverse strand, counting down.
CCATCGCGTACCACAGATCGCAGATGCGCCTGTTCGCACCGCGCCAACGCGCCACTATGTCGGGTAAATCCTCTTCGAGTAACCCCATATCGAGCGCGCCCATTTTTATGAGGGCGCCGGCGCTGCCTTGATAACCCAGCGCAAGTTCCGCGACCTTGCCCTTCTGTCGAAGGGAGTATTCGGGATTACCTTTTTTGATTTTTTCAAGGGGTATGCCGAACATCTGTGATGCCGACGCTTCGTAAATTCTGCCGTGGGTGCGGAACACCTCAAGGCGCCACTGCTCGCCGGCGAGCCATGATATAACCCGTGCTTCAATGGAAGAAAAGTCGGCATCTATCAAAACGTTTCCCGGCGCCGATATGAAGCAGGTGCGGATAAGCTGTGAGAGCGTGTCGGGGACGCTCCCGTATATCAGCCGCAAAGCATCAGGTTGTTCTGTGATGACTAATTCGCGGGCGAGGGATAGCGGTTCAATGTACGTCCTCGGCAGGTTCTGAACCTGTACAAGTCGCCCTGCCCACCGACCTGTACGGTTCGCGCCGTAGAACTGCAACAGCCCCCGGACGCGCCCGTCGGCGCACACTGCCGCCTCTATCGCGTCATATTTCTTGGTGGATGTCTTGCCGAGCTTCTGCCGGATTTCGAGCATCCGCTGAACGGGGTCACTGTTGTCCTTCCGATTTAACAAGTTCGTTACTGTTTCTTTGTTGATGCTCTGAACTTCTTCGCCCATTTCCTCTTCCAGCCACGCGGTGAGCTGGGAGACGCTGTTTGGGTTCTCGAGTCCCGATATGCGCGTAGCTTCATCTATTAGCGCGGTGCGTGTTTCGTATCCGATTTCAAGGGCGGCCTGTACGAGGTTCATATCCACAGCAACGCCGCGGGAATTGATTCTTAGATCGGTTTCCCACTCTCTTTGTACCACGTCAGGCACGGGAAACGCCGCGAGCTTTTGTTCGATAGCCATTTCGGATACAACATCCTGTGCGCAGTATTCCTTGAACAGGCGCCACCGCTCCGGGTCGTGGTGCGGATAATTTCTTGTCCTGCCGCCGTTTGTTTGTGTAGGTTTGCACGGTAAACAAAAATAGCGTATCAGGGCTTTGCCGCTGTTTAGTTTTTGTTTATCTTGCGGCAGTCCTAACGCTTTGCCAGTCACTTCAAGTCCTGCCGTATACCCACAGTAAAGACCGTGCACCATTGTGCACCGCCATTGATCGAAGGGGAGCGTACCTAAAAATTTTGACAGGCAGCTCAGCTCAAACATGGCGTTGTATGCGTGTTTGATATAAGAAGGATCATCCAACGCTATAACCAACCACGGGGGGAGCGTTTCCCTCGTGGCAAGGTCAACAATTTGCACCGGCCCGCCATCCAGTGAATACGCGAAAAGCAGTATTTGAAAATCAGGGCTTTCGATGTATTTGAACATCCCTGATTTTTTCAAATCGACGCTTGAGAAGGTTTCCAAATCAATGAAAAGGTTATGAGCCATCTTTAATTCGCCTGCACTTTATTGAAGGTACGGGCGGGGATTTGCACCCCGCACGAGGTGTTTCAACCTTTTATGGGTGTTTGTGAGCTGACCGGTCCGCCCCCGAATATATGGCGTGACGCACATATTGCCTTACGGCTTTTTGTTTCCACCCTTTTCATAAACAATGTCTTGACCATGTAGGGATTCGGGCATTGTTATATCGCGTCTACCTATTCCGCCACCGTACCGTATAGAGACGGTTGATAACAAAAACCGCCCAAAATCGAAAAATTTAGAACGGCAGTCCGGTCAGCGGGAGTCCGGTCAGCGGGTTTATGGTTACATTCGGCTGTTGGTACACCGGGGCTGGAACCGAGGCGGCAGGCGCACCCCACGTCAAAGGCAAGGCGGCGTTTGCCTGTGGCTGTACCACAGCGTTGCCAACGGTGGCAAAGTCGGAAGCGGCAGAGGCATTCCCGGCAAGCGGTTCGCCATCGCGGGTTTTCATGATGTTGCCAAGCCCGCAGCCTACCCCTTTGTTTCCACTGTTGGAGTACCCGAAAAAGCGAATTGTTATGCGCCCATACATACCGCTGTAAACGTCCGAAGGCGCGAGTTCCACGTTGATGTTGTCAATTCCGACGACCTGCGGTTTCATTTTGGTAGATGCCGTTATGACCCAGTGTCCTTTGCATTCAGCGCCAAACGGCTCCCCGGACGGTCTTACGCCGTCACCGTCGTAAATCGGGATACGAAGGTTCGGAGGGCGTACACCGTTCCAGACCTTTGCCATGGCGTCCTGCGCCGCCGCTTGCATGGATGCGTCGATATCCGCTTTCGTAGCGAGGTCGGTTTTTGGGATCAGCAACGTCACCGAATACTTGGGGTCGCCGCCTTGCTGAGCGGCTCTTGGTGTCGTTACCGTCACGTATGACAGGCGAACTTCGCCTGTTAAAACTTTCATAGGATCGTTCTGATACATGGCTACATCTCCTTCTCTCTCTCTCCAGATTTTTTACGCCTTAGTTCTCTTGTAGGCGTCGATTATTTTGCCGTAACGCTCTAAAGCCGCTTTCGCGTGTTTTACCGCGTCGTCCAGAGACATCGTCCTTCTTCGTTTCTTGGCACTGGTACGGTCTTCTAACTCCGCTTTGGTACGGTCTTCTAACTCCGCTTTGGAACGGTATCTGATACGCACTTCCCATACGGGAAAAAACTTTTCCAGTGTTTCATGCGCGGTTTCGTTTAGTGATGGATTTTTCTTCAGCAGCGTCATAACCTTGCGAATGTCTTCAAGCGACGCTTTTTCAAAGAAGTTCGGCAGGCGCAACTTAAGGTAGCCACTGTCATGTCGGACAGTGAAGCCTTGCGGTATCATCGCGACACCTCCTTTTTCTCAAACACAAATACACCGCACTTCTTACAGTAGTGGCCGATGCCGCGAGTTATATTGTCGTCGGGATGCGTACCCACACAAGCCGAGCCCTCCAGCATCTCGCCGCCGCAAATTGGGCATATCACGGGGTTCATGTCTTGGCCTCCTTCGTTTGCTTTTCCGAAGAGTTTTCACTGGCGACTCCTGCGAAGTCGGCCGTCGCCGAGCTATACGATTCGCGTTTGTCTGACAGCGGGGCGAGAGTTGGTTTGCCGAGCGGCTTGATGATGTATGCGCCGATCTTTTCCGCAAAGTCCTTTTTGCCCATTAAATCCTCAAGGGCAGTAAGGGTTTTCGGCTTGCGTTCGTAGACAAGAGCTTCGTCATAGCCTGAAGCGATAACGGCGGCAATCGCCGCATCCGTGTCGGTAAACGTGCGGTTGCTACGCCCGGCAACAGCTTTCCAACCTGGGATGTCGTCGCCGTTCAGGATTGTGCTGAGGGCGAAGTTTTCAAGGTCGTTAAACCATGCGGCAAGGTTTTTTCCGCGTATAAGCAGATCGCCAATTTCAGCGTACGTCAGCATTGGCTTTGCGCCGTCAAATGCTTCGGAGTGTAGCCGGTTCTCCGGTGTAGGTAGGAGAGCGTCTTTGAAATCTTCCAAGGCTGTATACGCGTTGGCGCGAGCACGGCATTGCGCTTTGCCTCGGCAAAATTGACAGTGATCGCCGGGTACAAAATCACCAAAGCCGCTATACGCTTTCTGCGCTATGGGCTTTATGCTTTCGCCCCATGCTTTTAACTCTTCGATGGTCATTGTTTCGCTGACCGGTTCATCCTGTATGCGCGGTTGCACAATGGTCATGCGTATATGCTGAATAACGCCGCCGTAAAAAGGTTCATACTTTGCTAACGCGCCGAGGGCATAAAGCCGCATCTGCGGATTACCCGCGGCAGACACGAAAACGCCTTTACCGTGTTTGTAGTCGGTGATGTCCAGCGTGTCGCCGCCGATCATTACGCAGTCGCACGTTCCAAACCCATCGGGTATATACGCCGCGAGGTCTACCATTACCTCGGCGTTGACCAGCGGAGGGCTGGCATAACTCATCGCCTTTTCGGTCAGGTGTTCGAGGTAAATGTTGCTGGTGCGATCCATTTCATCGTTATACAGCGGCTCACTTTTCAGCTTGTTGTACCGAGTGTTATAAGTTTTCGGTCCCATCGGTGTAAACTTTTTCAACACTTTCAACTCGCATACGCTATGTGCCAGTTTGCCTTCCTCGGCGTATTCCGAGGTGGTTGCGGGAAATTGTTCCTCGTATCGGGGAGCGGCGGTGCAAGTTAGCCACCGCTCCGCCGCCGATGCGGATAATAAAGCGTGATTATTCGGCATCGTCGCACCCCTCCTCGTAACGCTCAAGCGCGAAGGCGACGCACTGATCTACAATCCGGCAGATACTGACGCCGGTGTCTTTGCTTAAAGCCGCGAGCCGGTCGTAAGTAGTCGGTGGTATGCGGATGACGCCGCGCTTGTCGCTGTCCTTCAATCCGGGAGCTATGATCTTGAACGAGTCCTTGTAAGTGTCTTTCATGCCGTCCCCTCCTTACACCTGTGCGCCAAGAGTGCGTAACTCGGTGGCGAACGATCCATACTGTTCGGGCCTTAACTGGTTGACGGTCTGGACGCCGTATTTGGCAAGCAGAGCGAGAGCCTCCTGCATTTTTCCGGCTTGCGCGAGACCTGCGCCGGCGCGAGCCAGTTGATCCAGCGTGTAAGTCGGCGCGACGGCGATGGGTACGCCAGAGGAGGGTGCTTCAGTCGTCGGCAACGTAGCGGATGCCGCGGGGACAGATTGTACAGAGGCAGTCGGGACAGATGGGACGGTCGTCGCCGCTTGGGGATCTGTCGAGGCTGTCAGAGTAGGGTTTGCCGGAAATTGTGCCACAGGTGCCATAACCGGCGCTGCTGTCGGGGTTGGTTCGGGCTGACGGCCCTGCGTGGGTACGCTCGGTTTTGCGCTAAGTAGCGCCTCTATATTGCTGTAAAGCTCCGCGACGGTGTTGCCGTTAATGGTTACTGTAAACATCGGGTTGCCTCCTTTTATGTGTGATACAATTAAACTATCTTGAAATTGTTAAACTCTTTGCGCGGGGCCGCTCGCCAAAAGCGGCCTTCTTCATGCTCCTACAACCTCGCGTATCTCGTAATGTGTGAGAGCGTCAGGCGTGTACTGCTTTTCGACGTATCCCATACCGGTAAGGATTCTGAAAAAATAGGTTCCATTTTTGAATCCCTTGTATTCAGACCAAATCCAATATTCACCCTTGTCTTTATAAGACCGAAATAAAAAATATTTCTGTCCCTCCGCCAGCGCCCCTACCGGCACCCTCTTCCCCGGAGTTTTGCCCTCAATCTCAATCTCCGGCTCTGTTTTTGGCCCTGTCTTCGGCTCCTCCACGGCCTCAAGCCCCTTCTCCGCCGCCCATTCGTCGAGACGTTCTTGCATGACGAGCTCCTTGCTGGACATTTTCAGCGATTTGCTGATAATCCGCTTCCCGTTAGATATATAAGCTATATGCCACCAGATATTGGGGCGCCTATCTTTTACTACGCCGATAACGCTGTCCTTGTAGTAATAACGCGTTCCCATCACCTCAACCCCGCTTCTCTCGCGATTGCCCGCGCTTTGGCAATAGTCACGTCCGGCCGTCCGAACCGCGCCGCCATGTCCCCGTCGCAGCAGACGTCGATAAACTTTCTTAGCGCCTTGCGCCTACGCCTATCCTTGACTCTCGCCGTCACCGGAGCGACGCGCACTTCGTGACTCACCAACCTTGACTTTCTGCCCAAAAAGATATTCCATACCTTCACGTACCACGGCTGCCTTACTCCGCATAAAACTTTCATACTCTTGCCCCTTCCATAGCTGTTTTCTTAAAACGATACCGGGGCGACTTAGGCCCCATGTGATAACTCACTTCGATAGTCCCGTCGTGAACTCGGCGATTGACGCTTGACGGGCTCGACTTGGTGGATTCGACCATGGCCTTCATGGTCAGCCACTCGCTGAGGTTATTAGCTTTGCGATTCTCAAACTTCTCATCGAGACGCTTTACATAATCGAGTATCTCTCGTAACGTTTCTCGCACCTCCGGCAACAAGTCAATCCTAATCGTGTCCGGCATCATCCCTCGCCCCCTCCTTCGTCATAACTTCTATTGGCTTTATGTCAATAAAATCAGGCAACGCAACATGTTCCGTACCTGCTGTCAACTGCTTAACCTTCTCGTCATAAGCGCTCTGCAATGCCGCCATCTTCGCTCTGTACTGCTGTTCGAGTCCGTCGTGCAAGGCTTTGTTCATTTTTAGGCCGAGTATAAAATCGTCGTAGCTATTAAGCAGCGCGCGGCTTTCCGCGATGATTCGTGTTTCAGATCGGAGGTCGAGGGCTTCTGCTTTTTTACGCAAAACGAACAGAAAATTGTTATAGCCTTTTCCGCTTGTCGGAACCCAGTGTTCGTGTCCGTAGCCCCTCAAGACCTCCTCAAACGCTATCCAGTTGGCGTGATACTCAAATCTGTTAAGTTCACTTAGTTCGTCGCGCCACGCTTCGGAGAAATTGACATATAAACTCTTGTCCCCGCGCAACATGTGCTCAATAAATAACTTCCTGAACCCTAACGCCTTGGCAAGCTCGGAATTACTCAGCGCGTCATAGACTAAATCATGTATCTCTCTATTCTCAGACATCTGCCATATGGCTAAATCCATGCGCCACATCTGGCGGCCACAGTCGGACAGCTCGTCAAATTTTTCGCGCATTTTATACGCGCCGTCGACGTAGTAGTACTCTTGCCCCTCCTGTGACACGTCGCTGAACATTTCGCTTAAAAGGTTTATTTCCTCCCCTTCAGACAGCACCTCAAGCGCGTCGCGTATATCTTGCGGTGTCTGATATTTCGGCGTTCCGAACTCGCCAAAAAAGTCGTCAGGCATTTAATGTCTCGCCTCCTCACAAGCCCTCGCCAATACGCTGTCGAGCAGTATCTTGGCGTCGTGAAGCATGTCTTTGACCGACGTATAGACATCCATTTCTTCGGTATCGTCATATTGGTAGACTCTGACCTCAGACTCATATACAAGCCCCTTGAGCTGGTCAATTTCATCTTTGGTTATGTTCATCTCTCTCGCCTCCTTACTCGTGAACCTGATAGAGGGCCCCGTTTTTCATCAGCCACGTCCAGCTAAAGACATTTACTCCTTAACTTCATTCGGCAGCGCGTCGATGTCGCCATCGAGACAGTTCGCGTACTCCTTGATAATGTTCTCTTTGTGCCACGAGACGCCAAACGCGTCCTCAAGCAGGATTCCGTAGTGCTTGCTGATTTTTGCGTACTCGTCTATCTTGGCCTGTACCTCTTTGATAGTTGCTATGCCTATGTTGACTGTCCTCAAAACGGTGAGCGCCTTGATAAGTTCGTGACGCGTATCATCGACGGCCCTCTTTTGCGCTACGGTCTGCACCAATGGCTTGTTGTGCAGGTAAGCTCTCAACGTCTCTTTGTTCACGCCTTCCCCTCCAATCTCCTCCTCGCGCCCGCTCATTCCCTGTAACTCTTCCGCCCGGCAAAAGCCGCCCTAAGCTGTTTCGCCATCTCCGCCAAAGTGGAGCTTATAATCTCCTCCTCGCTCTTCCCCTCCGCTGGAATCGCCCCCCTGATAACATAGGCGTCATCCGCCGCCCGATACCCAAAGAACACTCCCTCCGCCGTTATCGCCTCATTCGTCATCTCATCAACCCCCTCCAAGTCAATAGTTATAGTTAGTTGTTTACCACTCGGACCATTCAAAACCTCGTCGACTGTACAATTAAAAAAAGAGGCGAGACGCTGTACTGTTTCAACAGAAGGCATAGCATTCGAGTTTTCCCACTTCCATACTGTATTCATTTCTACGCCTATTTCTTTGGCTAACCCAGCCTGCGTTAAGTTCGCCTTTTTTCGTAGCTTTGATAAATTATTCATCTCTATACCTCCTTTATAGTCATAGTATCTACCCAATAAGCAGAGTTGTCAATATGGTAAATTCACTTTTTTAGGTAGAATTTATATTCTTTTTTCTCAGATTGAATGATTCTCACTAAAAGGTAGAATATTGATATGAAAAATTTAGCTGTGTTTGCCCAAAGGCTCAAAGAACAACGACACGCCAAAAATCTTACTCAGAAAAAATTAGCGAGCTTAGTTGGCGTTGAGTCAAATACGGTTTATAAATGGGAGAACAGTTTAGCTTCTCCGTCATTAGATACTGTAAAAAAAATTGCCGATGCTCTAAAGACTAATGTTGCCTACCTGATTGGAGATTGGGATGACCCGGCGCCGAAGAATCCTGGTTCGGTTAATTTTGTTTCATCTCCGAAAATGACCGCCGGAACACTGAGTTCTGAGAAGAGTAACATCGCCAAGATTATTCCGCTATCTGGAAAATTTATTAAGGTTGATTTATACGACCTCAAAACCTGTGCCGGATTCGGATGGAATCAAGACGATACGGATGTAGAAAAAATTGACTCGTTAGACGTTCCTCAAGAATGGATTGGCAATGTCGATGTTGAGCGGCCACCTTTCGCCGTGATAGTCGATGGTGAGAGCATGGAGGACGCCGACATACCATCGGGAGCTTATGCCTTTATAAATCCTGCCGCTGAATATACGAGCGGAGATAGTGTAATGGTTTGTTACGGGATAGACAAAGTAGCCGCCATAAAGCGAATTTATTTTATACCTGGCGGCGGTATAGAGTTACGTAGCGCGAGTGAATCTATTCAATATCCTGTCATACGTTATACACCAGACCAGCAACGTCTTGACGAAGATCGCTGCGAAATCAGAGGTAAGGTTATGTTTTCGCGCGTTGTGCCGATTAAGGGATAAGAGGAGCGCAGATAAAAATATGAAGCTAATCAAAATATTAGTATTGATAGTTTTCTGGCCGTTCACTCTGATATTTTATACGGTTAAACTGCTCAGCGGTAAAAAAGTAAAAACAAAAAATGGATATTATTACAACATAAAAACTCCGATCGAAAAACGAGATTATGAATATCCCGCTTCTCTTGATGATGATATGTTGTGTAGACGTGCTTATGACGATATGAAGAAAGCTATCAAAATAGGCTCAAAACATTACATATGGCAGACGGCTGAGGATGGGATTGTGAGGCCGTCGCATAGAAAAATGAACAAAAAAATTGTTGCTTGGGATAATCCACCAATTATTGATGGTATTCCTACTCACGCCGGTATGATAAAAGGTTGTAGATGTATAGCCATGCCACTGTTGCCGGAAGATTGCGGGTTGTCGTATGCTGAACAAATGAAGATGTAGTCGCACGGCAAGGTGTTCTGAAAGGAGTGACAAACCATGACCACAGCAACAGCGACATTAGAACGCAGAGAAACCCTTTATCGTCGTATCCTTGAACTGCCGGACGAAGGTATAAAGATGGTTGCCCGGTATGTAGAAGAGATCGAAGAGCATGAACCGAACGAAGAGACCATTGCCGCAATGTTAGAGGCGGACGAATTGGCGCGACAATATAGTGCCCGTTTCGAGTTTGTCAGTAAGTCATGACCTCGAAACAAAGCCCGAGAGCGGCGCGGGATAAACGAACTCCACCGCCTCGCCCGTCCAACTACTCGCGATTTTTTCTGAAGGATTGGAGCCGATTGTCGGATTCGGGAAAATACGATATGCGACGCCTGAAAGAGGCGATGATGATGCTTATCTCCGCAGATGCCCCGCTTGGGGCCGAATGGTTGGATCATCCTCTTGGAGGAGATTGGCAAGGTCACCGGGAATGTCACATCGGTGGGAATTTTTTATTGATATATCAGATATACGAAAACGGGTTGCTTGTTTTCGTCCGTACTGGTACGCATTCAGACCTGTTCAAGAAATAGCCCGTTTGATATGGAAAAGTTCGCGTGAAGAGGGTGCAGGTACCTTAGGTTTTCACAAAATAATGAACGGCGACTTAATAGAATAGAAAGGAAATCTTAAAATGGAACTCATTGACACAATACAGCAACTCGCGAAGCTCTACGTAGAGCGTAAGGCTGCCATACAGACCGAGGAGGCCACCAAGAACGCGCTGATTATGCCTTTTATTTCCGCACTTGGCTACAACGTCTTCGATCCGTCCGAGGTCGTGCCGGAGTTTGTCGCCGATGTTGGTTCTAAAAAAGGCGAGAAGGTGGATTATGCCATTCTCAAGGATGGCAAACCTATCATGCTCATAGAAGCTAAATGGTGTGGGGATACTCTTGATGTATCGAAAGAGGGGCAGTTGCTACGCTATTTCAACGTCACGCCCGCCTCTGTGGGTATCCTTACCAACGGCCACGAGTATCGTTTTTATACCGACCTTGACCAAGAAAACATAATGGACCAGCGCCCGTTTTTACAGTTCGACATCGCTGAAATCAACGAGCAAACCGTTCGCGAGCTGAAAAAATTCGCAAAGACAGCGTTTAATATAGACGAGATAGTCTCTACTGCCTCTGAACTCAAATACACCGGAGCTATGAAAGCGTATCTGTCCGAACAACTCGGCGAGCCTACGGAAGATTTTGTCAAATTCATGGCAAAACAAGTTTTTGAAGGCGTACTGACTGAAAAGGCGCGCGACAAGTTTAAGGTGATAACCAAAAAGGCGTTTACGCAGTTCATCAGCGACCGTGTAAGCGACCGTTTGACATCTGCTCTGTCCGAGGAAAAGGCCGCAGAGATGGCCGCTACAGAACCTGTGGCGGAGATCATTCCGGTGATAGAAGAAGAGAAGAATAAAATCGTCACGACACAGGACGAAATAGACGCCTATAACATCGTTAAGTCTATCTTGAGGCAAAAAGTCAGCGTCAGCCGCGTCGTTATGAAGGATACCATAAATTATTGTGGAGTCCTGCTTGACGGTAACGTTTATAAGTCGCTATGCCGGTTTTATTTCAATAACCCGACAAAAAAATCTATCGCGCTAATTGGCGCTGACCGTAAATGGAGTAAAAATCCCATCAGCGACTTAAACGACATCTATAACTACACCGACGTGCTTGTCTCTATACTGGAGGGATTCTTACAGGGTAAATTCATCGACAAAACCAACGCGGACGAACCGGAAGGCGAATGACGAGCGTCACCAAACGCCGCCACCCTCTTGACTTGCGGCGCGAGGATTCAAACCTTATCCGTGTTTCGGGAACCGTATAAAATACCGTATAAAGAATTTGTTTAACTAAGATTAACTATGTTTAATGCAGTGGGGTTTGTGGGTATAATTCTATGTCTGGTGGGCCCACCAAAACAAGTAAATCAGACCCTGATGTTGTGGGGTCTGATTTTTTAATACATATTTTTTAACATATTAGGATGAAGGTGAAATCATGGGCTGTTTCTTCACTCTCGGCATAGAGACAAGCTGCGACGACACGGGTGTGGCGGTGCTGCGCAACGAGCGCGAAGTTGTGAGCGAACTGCTTTCAAGCCAGATAAAAGACCACGCGCCGTTTGGAGGGGTGGTGCCCGAGTTTGCCGCGCGCAAGCACCTCGAAAACATCCTGCCTCTTATAGACGCGGCGCTGAGGCAGGCCAAAATAACCGGACGCCGTCTCGGCCTTATCGCCGTCACGCGCGGCCCCGGTCTCATGGGGTCTCTTTTGGCCGGGACGGAGACGGCCTTTGCGCTCGCTCAGGCTTGGAACGTGCCGGTTATAGGCGTCAATCATCTCGAGGGGCATTTGTTCGCGCCGCTTTTGGAGTCAGACCTCGAGCCGCCGTTTTTGTCGCTTATTGTGTCGGGCGGACATACCGAGATAATCAAAGCGGAGAAGTTCGGACGTTATACAATCCTCGGCACGACGCGCGACGACGCGGCGGGAGAGGCTTACGACAAAGCCGCCAGAATGATGGGCCTTCCTTATCCGGGGGGGCCGGAGATAGACCGGTTGGCTCAGAGCGGAGACCCAAAAGCCTTCGATTTTCCAACCCCCCTAAAAAACACGGATAAAATAGAGTTCAGCTTCAGCGGCCTAAAAACCGCTCTTCTGTGGCAGATAAACAAACTTAAAAACAATTCAAAATCGCTGCCCTTAGCCGATCTATCCGCGTCGTTCCAGAGGGCCGTAACCGAGGCGCTCATAGCGAAAGTCGCGTTGGCCGTCCGGCAGACCGGAATCAAAGACGTCTCAGTCTCGGGCGGAGTCGCGGCAAACAGCGCCCTGCGCTCACATCTCGCGGATAAAAGCGGCGGACGGTGGAAGGCGTATCTGCCGCGCGCGTCCCGCTGCACGGACAATGCCGCCATGATAGCGATGGCCGGGCACAACGCTTTTACGCGCGGTACGGAAAACGCCGAAGAATTCGCGTACTTCGCGCCAGACCCTTCGCTTGCGCTTGCTAAAAGGGGTGGGGTGGCGTCTTTTATGGTAATATAAAGACATATTCTGAAAGAGGGGCTGTTTATCCTGATTACGGAAGATCGTAAAGTCAGTTGGCATTGGCCTGATGTATCGGCCGAGGCGCTTCTTCAAAGGGCTCGGACGGCGTCGACCCGCGCCTACGCGCCCTATTCCGGCTTCAAAGTAGGCGCGGCGCTTTTGACGTCTGACGGTTGCGTCATACTGGGTTGCAACGTCGAAAACGCGTCTTATGGAGTAACGCTTTGCGCCGAACGAAACGCGGTCGCCAGTATGGTAGTTATGGGACACCTCGACCCGGTGGCGATAGCGATAGTCGGCGGAATATCAGGGACGCCTTGCCCCCCATGCGGCGCGTGCCGTCAGGTGTTGATGGAGTTCAACGAAGATATGACGGTTGTTTTGGAGTCGCCTAACAAGATAATTCTGATAAAGGCATATGAGCTTTTGCCCCTCAGCTTTTCAATGGACAAAACGCGCGGCGGCAGATAAATGACGAACGCCCCCGAGTTCCGTTGCGGCGTAGTGGCTCTCGTAGGGCGTCCGAACGTGGGTAAATCATCTCTGATAAACGCGCTTCTCAAGACAAGGGCCGCCATAGTCTCCCCAAAACCCCAGACCACGCGCAACGCCGCGCGGTTCATATATAATGAGGAACGTCCCTCAGCGCCCCCGTCTCAAATCATATTCACCGACACGCCGGGCATTCATATCCCCAAAAATAAATTAGGGCGTTTTTTGATTGACTCCGTGGAAAACGCGCTGACCCTCGCCGACGCGGTCTGTTATCTCGTGGAAGCGGGCGACCGCGAAGTAGGCGCGGAGGACAAGGAGGCCATAGCGAAGCTCGCGGGTTTTGGCGGGCGCGTAATCTTGACGGCCACAAAATGCGATAAGGGCGAAAGCGAACAGGCCTTCGAGGTTTACCGCTCAGCCCTCGGAGGCAAGGTTTCGGTCTGCGTCGCGCTGTCCGCGAAGAGCGGTCAAGGGCTGCCCGAGTTTATCGACGCATGTTTGCCGTTTTTGCCGCTTGGCGAACCTTGGTTTGACCCGGACATCTTGATGGACGGCACGGAGCGCTTCATAGCCGCCGAGCATGTCAGAGCGGCGGCCCTCGACCTCCTGCGCGACGAGGTTCCGCACTGCGTTGCCGTGGAGATAGACGAATACAAAAGCCCGGACGAGTATCAAGAGCGCAAAAAGCTCTACATCAGGGCGTCTCTTTTGGTTGAGACCGACGGACAAAAAGCCATAGTTATCGGCTCCGGCGGGTCAATGCTCAAAAAAATCGGAGTCAGAGCGCGAAAATATCTCGAGGAGACGACGGGGCATTCGGTATATCTCGAGCTTTGGGTGAAGGTCTCGCCGCACTGGAGAGAATCGCCCGCCGTTTTGCGGCGCTTAGGTTATACGGCATGAACTTCGACGTCGCCTCCGGCGTGACGCTGAGCCGGCGGTTTGCCGGGGAGAACGACATCCTCCTGACGCTTTTTTTGAAAGGATTGGGTTTGGTCTATGTCTCGGCCAAGGGCGGAGCCTCCTCGCGCGCGCGCTTCGGCGGAGCCACCGAGCCGCTGATGTGGTGCGCGTTTTCGCTCTACGGGCAGAGCGGAAAAAGGCGGCTCAAGTGCGCGGATATAGCTGACGATATGCTGAAACTGCGCAGCCGGCGCGACGCGCTTTTCGCGTCGGTCGGCTTCGCTAAACTTTTAAAACAGCGCGTCATAATGGAACACCCGTCCGACGGGCTTCTCTCAAACCTATACTGGAATATGAAATTGATGGACGGCCGCGCCGCCTTCCCCGCCGCCGCCGCGGAGTGGCGTTTTTTGTGGAGATGGCTGAGACTTTGGGGCCTTGCGCCGCTGTGGGCGGACTTTTTCTCGCCTCTTGGCATAAAACCTGACAGAGAAGAGATTTTAAAAATAACGGCCCATGCAAAAACCGCCCACCTTATGAGCGAGGCTCAAAAGGTGGGCGGTTTTGCGGACGTATTATCGGATTTAACGCCGGACTTCGCGAAAGCGTCGCAATACGCTAAGACGTTTTTGAACGAGATATAAAAGTCTCTACGAAACGCCGTTTTTCTTCAAAGTTTCTTCCCAGGTCACGAAAGAGTGATAGTATACTTCGTCATTGTCGTCAAGGCCGCGCGTTATCTCGGTGATGTGGCTGCGCTTGGCGTCGATGGCGTTCAGGACATATTCCACGGCCTTAAACGGCATACTCTTCTCGCCGCAAGTGTATATATCAAGGGCCATATAGTTGACCTCCGGCCAAGTATGCACGGCCAAGTGGGACTCGCTTATGACGACAACGCCGCTCACGCCTTCCGGAGGAAATTTATTGAACGAAACAGACCAAACCTGCGCGTTTGCCTGTTTTGCGGCTTCTACAAGAATATCCTGGAGCCTTGAAACGTTGGTTATAACCTCTCCGCAACCCGAGGCTTCGACGATAAAATGGATTCCCTTCGGCGACAATTCCCAGTCCCCCTTGATGAGATTTTAGACAGCCTATTTTACGGTTTTCATAACTTACTTCATATTTAGTATTGTATCATAAATTTTGCGCTTGAGTATTTTGTTAGCCGATTGACATCAGGGCCGTTTCATAAACTTTCACTTTCCAAACGGCACTCGCCTTTTCGAGCAACGCTGCATCAAGAACACATCGTTATAAAATGTCTTGTTGAGGTGTTTCGCCTTTCGCTGTAAAATAGCAACATGGCTAAGTAAAGCGGGAGGATGTCGTACAGTGGCAAAAGAGTTAGGCAAAAAACAAGAACGCGATACAGCACAGATCTTTGACTTGATCTTGAAGCAGTTGATACGCTTGTCAAGCGCAGCGGTCATTCAATTCATCAACGGTCTGTTTGATACAAATCACCCGTTAGACAGCACTGTTGATTATCCCAACACTGAAACCGTATCGAAAAAGTTACGTCGCCTCCAATCAGACACCATCATTATC
>BOCC01000029.1 GCA_026002715.1 Synergistales bacterium | reverse complement strand
ATGTAGGGCTGTATAACATGCTGATCGCCTTTTTGACGGCAATTACTATCGTTCTCGGTATGAGGATGATGGGCGCGATGCTCATATCGAGCCTTATTACCTTCCCGGCGCTTACTTCAATGCGGGTATGCAAGAAGTTCAGGACGGTGACGATATGCTCAGGGTTTATTTCAGTTATATGCTTTTTCGTAGGCGTTGTGATCTCGTATCTATACGCCACGCCGACGGGAGCCAGCGTCGTAATTATGAATATTATGGTATTTTTGTTGTTTTGGGCGATAAACTCTATAGCCAAAATTATAAAACGGAGGAAAAACGCGTGAAAAAGTGCTTAGTTTTAATCATGATATGCCTGTTGATTTTGATTGACGCCGCTGACTCGTCCGGCGGCGCGGTAGTGGAAATCAGGGAAAAGATGTTCATAGCGCAGTGCAATGACATCTACCTGAATCCGGAAGAATACGCCGGCAAGACTATCCGCATCGAAGGTATATACGACGAGTACACCGACGAAGCCGGAACCGTGTTTCGGGCGGTTGTCCGAAACGGCCCCGGTTGTTGCGGCAACGACGGCGTTGCGGGGTTTGAGTTTTCATGCGACGGAGTTCCCGATTGTAAGCCAAATGATTGGATTTCGGTCGAGGGAATAATTTCGTTGTCGGCTTCTGACGAGAACGGCTATAATACCGTCACTATCGCACAGGCCGCCGTGACCGTAAAGACTGAACGCGGGATGGAATATGTGACGCAATGAATACGCGCGGAATGCTGTTGGAGTACGATAAAATACGGTTGCCGATGTCAGCCCTCCGCCCAACAGCAAGATATTCTCAAACAACTTAGTAGAGGCCAGCTTCGTAAAACCACCGTTTAATTGTACTCTACGACCAATCCTTCATGTATTGCAACAAAAAATACTTACGTCTTATAAAAAAATATGTTACGATAATATGCACAATGAGCGGTGTCGATCACGTAAGTCCAGTTGATTGACAACCGCTCATTGTTTTTTGTTTTTTGTTTTCAATTTCAATATTGATGGAGGATGGTATTTTATGGATTCTACGCAAAACGCTCTTCCGCAGAACAAAATGGCGACAGTTCCGGTCGGGAGGCTGTTGTTCACTATGTCTGTACCGCTGATGTTCTCAATGATCTTGGAGGCATTCTACAATGTCGTCGACAGTCTGTTCGTATCCCACATTAGCGAGAACGCGCTTACGGCGGTATCCTTAGCGTTCCCGATTCAACTGTTGGTAATTGCCATCACGGTCGGTACATCCGCCGGCGTCGGTGCGGTTCTGTCAAGGTTCTTGGGCGCGAGAAATCAGCGCGGCGTCGACAGCGTAGCGTCCAACGGAGTTTTTCTCGCCGCTGTGACGTATCTGTTGTTTTTGGTTTTTGGGTTGTATTTTACGGAAGCCTATTTCAGATGGCAGACATCCGACGCGGAAATAGTGCGGCTTGGCACGGATTATCTGTCCATTTGCATGATTTATTCGTTCGGCTCGGTGGGTCAGGTTATCTTGCAGCGGATTTTACAATCCACGGGCAAAACGGCGCTTTCAATGATTTCTCAGCTTGTCGGCGCCGTATTCAACATCGTGTTCGACCCCATCTTGATTTTCGGGCTATGCGGCTTTCCAAAAATGGGCGTGACCGGCGCGGCCGTAGCGACTGTCGCGGGGCAGATAATCGCAATGGGCATCGCGATATACTTCAACATGACAAAAAACGAAGAAGTTCATTTTCACATCAGAGGCTTCAGACCAAGCGGAAAGATGATTGCGGAGATATACAAAATCAGCGCTCCGGCCATTGTTATGCAGGCGCTCAATTCTCTTATGGCCCTCGGAGTAAATCTTATCCTGATAACAGTGTCTTCCACAATGGTCGCCGCGTTTGGTATTTACATCAAGGTGCAGGGCTTTGTCTTTATGCCGGCCTTTGGGTTGAACAACGGAGTTATTGCCATCGCCGCGTTCAACTACGGCGCTAAAAACAAAAAACGCATAGACGAGACGTTCAAATTCGGCTTTATCTACGCCGCCGCCATCTTGCTGGCCGGCACGGCTTTGGTGCATCTATTGGCTACTCAGATAATCGAACTCTTCGACGCCTCGGACGAGCTTCTGTCCATCGGAGTCCCGGCTTTACGCATTATCAGCTTAGGCTATATTTTAGCGGCTTTTTCAATTATCGCGCAGGGCCTTTACCAAGCTCTCGGCAACGGTATTTACAGCCTCGTCATCACTTTGCTGCGAGTCGTGATTATTCTTTTGCCGGTGCTTTATGTTTTTGTGGAGTTATTTGACACAAATAACGTCTGGTGGGCGTTTGTTTTGTCGGAAGCCGGCTCGTCTCTTGTTGCGGCATTTCTTTTGAAACGTATTTATTTCGAGAAAGTCGTCCCCATGAGGGAGTAGCGCAACGCTTCTTTACAAGAGCGTAACTATGCTTTACATTTTCACGAAAGGCAACTGCGTCACGCCCGCAGGAGTGTAGCCATTGGCGAGCACGGAAACTTTAACACGTTAAACAGTAAAATAGCGCAATAGCCAGCATAGAGCTCCGACCCGTAGCGAGAATCGAGGCCGGAGCTCTATGCTGACTTAATGCCGCTCATTTAGCTTGACATGATATAATTTTCTTAATTTAAAGCTGATTAAATTAACATTCATCCCGCCAAGTTCGGATGTATTCACCTGTTCGTAACGACAAAGGGAAGGAGTGTAATTTTGAAGATATATTTAGATAATTGCTGTTATAACCGACCATTTGACGACCAATCGCAAATTCTGACACAATTAGAAACACAAGCTAAATTGTGTATTCAGCGATTAGTTGCGGAAGGTTACTTGGATTTAGTGTGGTCAATTGGTCAACCCAATAAAATTTTTGGAGGTGTACTATGACAAGAACTGATACTGTGGTTCGTTGCGAGGGAATGAAATGTCTGTCGGACAATCTCGGTATCGTCGACGCGGAACGGTTCGTTTCGCTCATTCTTAGAGAACCCTTCGATTATACAGAGTGGCAGAGAGATCTATACAATGATCTTTCCGTTGAAGAACTCGGCCAAAAGGCTATGGAACACTGGGACAGGACATATAACTCCGATTAACTCAGCGAAGAACCAGGGTAGGCGAACCGGTTCCATTCATGCCGGAATAGTCAGCGTTTTTTAACGGCCTTTTGGCTGTGTTCGCGCCCAACGGAATGCTCCGAGGTAATTACCTATTTAGCAGCAAATACGCATGGGCCAAAAGCGATCACGGTCAAAGGGATAACGCGGTAAGCGACAGGCGCAAACAATACGGACGGCAGCCCGTGATAGAGCCGCCGTCTGTATTGTTTGCGTATGCTTTAAATGTCACGTAGATTTTTATATCTCAGGGTACAGCGGGTATCCGGCGCAGAGAGCTTTGACCTCGTTCTTTACGGAAGCGCGAAGAGACTCGTCGTCAGGAGATTTTGCTATGCGGTCTATCCATGCGGCTATCTGTTTCATCTCAGGCTCCTTGAAGCCCCGCGTCGTGACGGCGGGCGTGCCGATACGGATGCCGCTCGTGACGGTCGGCTTCTCCGTGTCGAAGGGGACGGCGTTTTTGTTGACGGTCAATCCCGACTCGTTCAGGGCGTGCTCCAAAACCTTGCCCGTCAAACCCTTGCCGCGCAGGTCTATCAACATCATGTGGTTGTCCGTACCGCCGGAGACCAAGTCGAAGCCGTATCCCAAAAGAGCCTCCGATAGAGTTTTCGAGTTGGCCAGCGTCTGCTTTTGGTAATCCTTAAAAGAGGCTCCGAGCGCCATCTTGAAGGCCACGGCCTTCCCCGCTATGACGTGCATCAGCGGGCCGCCCTGCATTCCGGGGAAAATAGCCTTGTCTAAAGCGTGCGCGAAGCCAGCCTTGCACATCACCATGCCGCCGCGCGGGCCTCTCAGGGTCTTGTGAGTGGTCGTCGTCACAAAATCGCACCACGGCACCGGGTCTTTGTGGAGCTTCGCCGCCACGAGCCCGGCTATGTGGGCTATATCGAACATCAGGAGAGAACCGACTTTTTTGGCGATTTTATGAAAAGCCTCCGCGTCGATTTCGCGCGGGTAGGCGCTCGCGCCGCAGACTATCATTTTGGGTTTGTGGGCAAGGGCCTTCTTTTCGACGTCGTCCATGTCTATTAGTCCGTCCTCGCGCCGCACGCCGTAGTGAACGAAATTGTAGAGCTTGCCGGAGAAGTTGACGGACGAGCCGTGGGTCAAGTGCCCGCCGTGCGCGAGGTCCATCGCCAGAATCGTGTCCCCGGCCTCCAAGCAGGAGAGGTAGACGGCCATGTTGGCCTGCGAGCCGGCGTGAGGCTGGACGTTGACGTGGTCGCACCCAAAGAGCTGCTTGGCCCGGTCTCGCGCGAGATTCTCGGCCATATCGACGATTTCGCACCCGCCGTAATAGCGCGAGTTCGGATACCCCTCGGCGTATTTGTTGGTCAGCACCGACCCGACGGCGGCCAATACAGCGGGGTGTACGATATTCTCAGAGGCGATGAGTTCAATCCCCTCTTCCTGCCGCATACGCTCTCGCTCGCAAATCTCATAAATCTCGGAGTCCATTTCCTCCAAAAATCGCTTCGCCGTTGTCATTCGCGTTCTCCTTTTTGTTTTGGTTTGGTGTTCAAAGCATAATTCTATTATGCTTTAGCCTCCGGAGCGTTGGCTTGAGCTAAACAACGTATTTATCGTTCGGATATTCGGAGAGATACCTGTCGCGTCGGTCCACGATGAGCGTCACGACATTTTGCCCTTTCTTCAACCTCGACGCTATTCTAAGCGCTATCGCGACGTTGGCTCCCGAGGACATTCCACAGTAGATGCCCTCTTCCGAGCAGAGCCGGTTGGCCATGCCCCGCGCCTCTTCCGCGGTTACGCAGAAAATTTTATCGGGATATCCCGCGTTTATCATCCGCTCGACTATTGATTGCTCGGTAACCCATTTCTTCAGTCCCATAGCGTCCGCGATTCTCTTTTTTATATCGGAGACGTGAAATTCGTCTCTGCCGCTTTCCTCCTTGTTCTTTAACTCGAAATACTGTTCGCTGCCCTCAGGGACTACTCCGAAGGTTATCTCGGGGCGCAGCCCCTTTTCCTTCAGACCCAAGCATGTCCCGTAAAGGGAGGCGCCGGAGCTTACCGAACAGCCGAAAGCGTCAACTTTGCCGTCAAGCTGATCGAATATCTCCCGCCCCATTTCAGTCTGCCCTATGCAATTGGCGTTGTTGTAAATTTGATCCACCCATACCGTATTCGAATCTTTTTCTTCCTCGAGGGCGCAGTCTTGCTTGCCGGCCATGACGTGGGGGAGGTCGGGGTTTTCTTTCGTGAAAGCCGCCATCTCTTCCTTCGAGAGATACTTTTCGGGCTCGCTTGAGATTTCCACGGTGGGGCCGTACGCCTGAGTGATCTTCAGCCTGGCGTCAACTCCATTGGTAAAATTGTACCGGTAGAGGAATATTTTAGACTTATAGCCTTTTGCCGCGCATACTAACGCCACGGCGGGAGCGGTGTTGCCGGCGGATGCCTCGACCACCGTTCCGCCGGGCAGAAGTTTTCTGCCGTTCCACGTTTCTCCTCTTTCGGAGGCCTCGACCATCGCGAGGGCCATTCTGTCCTTATAGCTTCCGCTGGGGTTCAGATGCTCGAGCTTGACAAACACGTTCGCGCCGCCGCCGCCCACCCTGTTGAGCTTCAATAACGGTGTTTTCCCGATAACCTCGAGTATGCTGTTGACATAATTCATTTCCGCATCAGATCCCTTCTAAAATTTTATAGAACTTTTTCCTCCGCGCTCCCCAAATAAAAACGGGGAATGCGCGGCGTCAAAGTTGCCGTGACCTCCGAAACGGAGCCCGGATAAACGTCCGCGTAATGATAAACGTACTGTTCTTCGCCGCTGTCGCGGCCGAAGATGGTGACGACGTCCCCCTCCCGCGCCTCCGGGATGTCCGTCACGTCAAGAATAGTGCAATCACAACATATTTTGCCGATTATGGGCGCTTTCCTCCCCTGAACGATCATAAATCCTCTGTTGGACAAGCTCCTTCTAAGCCCGTCCGCGTAGCCTATCGACACTATCGCGATTCTCGTGAGGCGCCGGGTGACGAACGTGGCCCCATAACTGACGGCTGTGCCCTCTTCCAGAAACTTCGTCTGCATGACGCGCGCCTTCAGGCCGACAGCCTGAGCGACGTCGAACTTTGACGAATACTCCGGGTGCATCCCGGAGTATAATGCCCCGATACGAACAAAGTCATAACTGTACTCCGGAAACTGGGAGAGCGTGGAAGAGCTGAGACAGTGCGCTTTAAGATATGGATTCACTTCCTTGAGTTTTGAGACGGTTTGCGCGAACAGCTCTAATTCGTCCCTTTCCCTTTCTATCTCGGCGCGGCCGGCTCCGAAAGCGCTCGTGTGCGTAAAAACGCCGACTACGTTCAGTCCAGGCAGCGACATTATCTCTTTCATTTCGCTTATCGATTCGTCGGGGCGGTTTTTGATCACTAATCCAAAGCGGCTCAACCCCGAATCGACCTTGATGTGCCCGTCTATCCTTTTGCCGCAACTCTGCGTCGCCTCGGAAAGCGCCTTCGCTTGCCTGTAGTCGACGAGCGTAACCTGAAAATTGTGCGAAGCGGCTGCTGCGGCATGAGCGGGGTTTACGGGGCCCAGAATCAAAACGGGAGTGCATATCCGGCAATCCCGAAGTTCCACCGCTTCCTCGATAGTGGCGACCGCAAAGGCGGGGCAGCCGAGCCGCTCAAAAACCCTCGCGATGTTTACGGCTCCCAAGCCATAGGCGTCCGCCTTGAGAACCGCCATAATCCGACATCCCTCGCGGAGCCGCGCGTCGATATTTAGGTAATTGCGCGCTATGACGTCGAGATCGACTTCCATCCAGGCTCTGTTCTGTTGATATTCCATAACGTTCACAGGGATCAAATGCCGCTGAGTTCTCTTGCCCGGTGACAAGCGACAAAATGGTCTTCGGATATCTCTAAGAGAGCGGGTTGGGTATGCCTGCATATATCCTCCGCGTGGTTGCATCGGGGGGCAAAACGGCACGCGTCGGGAGGGTCGATTGGTGAGGACAGCTCTCCTTTGAGAATAATGCGTTTGCGTTTGTCGATTTTCTTGATTCTGGGTATGGCCGAGATCAGGGCCTTGGTGTAGGGATGAAAATGTTTTTTGAACAGTTCCTTGGACTTGGCCTTTTCCACCATAACGCCCAAATACATCACGGCGATTTCGTCCGATATATGTTTTACCACGGAAAGGTTATGGGTGATGAAAATGTACGTCAGTTTTCTCTCAGCCTGCAGATCCTGCATCAGATTCAATATCTGCGCCTGAATGGACACGTCGAGGGCGGAGACCGGCTCGTCGCAGACGATGAACTTTGGATTCAGCGTCAACGCTCGACCGATACCAATTCGTTGTCTGCGTCCGCCGTCTAATTCGTGAGGGTAGTAGCTTTCCAAACGGCTGTCCAATCCCACCGTGTCCATGATTGACCTGACCTGATCGCGGTACTCCGCTTTATTTTTGCATACGTTATAGATCTCCAAGGGTTCGCCGATAATCTGACTGACGGTCATGCGCGGATCGATGGACGAAAAGGGATCCTGAAAAATAATCTGCATATTCCTGCGCAGTTCGTGTATTTTCTCAGCTAAGACATCGCTGATGTCCTCGCCTTCAAAATGGATGCTTCCGTCGGTGCGACTCAGGAGGTGCAATATCACGCGGCCCAGCGTGGATTTACCGCAGCCCGATTCCCCGACGACGCCCAAGGTCGTGCCTCGTTTTATGTCGAAAGATACCCCGTCCACAGCGTGGAGCGTGCCGTATTTTGTCGGGAAATATTTTTTTAAATCCCTGATGGACAGCAAGGTATCCATTATCTGCCCTCCAAAGCCGTCAATAAGCGGCGAAAATTGAAACACGCGATTTTATGTCCCGGCTCCGCCTCGACCGTATCGGGCTGTTCTTCCTCACATTGCCTCGAACAAAACGAGCATCGGGGAGCGAAAGAACATCCCTTCGGTAAGTTTGAGGGGTCGGGCATCATGCCAGGAATGGGTTTGAGCCGTTCTGTATCCTCGTCCAAGTCGGGGAGAGAGTTGAAAAGACCGACGGTGTAAGGATGGGCGGGATTTTGGTACACCGCGGAGACGGAACCCTGCTCCACGATGTTTCCGGCGTACATGACCGCGACCCTGTCGCAGACCTCCGACACGACGCCGAGGTCGTGAGTGATCATCAGCATGGCGGTGTTGAACTCTTTTTTCAGGTTTTCTATAAGCTCGAGAATCTGTGCCTGAATTGTCACGTCTAAAGCCGTTGTCGGTTCGTCCGCTATGAGAAGTTTAGGATTGCAAGCCAGCGCGCAGGCTATCATAACCCTTTGTTTCATTCCCCCGGAAAACTGATGGGGAAACTCTGGGTATCTGTTCGCGCTTATGCCAACCATCTCGAGCATCTTTTGGGCTTTGAGCGTCGCCTCCCCTTTCGATATTTTGTTATGCAGGAGAATAACCTCCATAATCTGATCCCCTATATTGATGACGGGATTGAGGGACGTCATAGGGTCCTGAAATATCATCGAAATGGAGCTTCCCCTTATTGTTCGCATTTGCTTGGGGGTTTTGCGAAGCAGGTCCTCTCCTTCGAAGCGTATGAACCCGCTTGTTATTTTGCCAGGCGGATCGGGAATAAGCCCCATAGCCGCAAGCGCGGTCGTAGTTTTACCCGCGCCGGTCTCCCCCACCAATCCGACGTATTCCCCCTCCTCAACATCGAGAGAAAGATCCGTGACGGCTTCGACTACGACGTTATTGACTATGTACCGCACGGAGAGCCTCTCTATTTCCAGAAGTTTATTTTTATCGTTCATCTGAATTACCAGCCCCCATCACTTGTTGAGCCTGGGATCCAAGGCGTCGCGAAGCCCGTCGCCGAGGTAGTTGAGAACGAAGGTCAGGAGAATGATAGCTAATCCTGGAATAATCGCGAGAAACCATGCCGACCTGAGATAGCTTCGCCCCGCCGAGATCATCAAACCCCATTCAGGGATAGGCGGCTGGACACCCATACCGATAAAACTCAGTGAGGCGCTCCATAAAACCAAGTTGCCGGTGCTGAGGCTGTACTCGACGATAATGGGGGCGAGTGAATTGGGGAGTATATGCTTCAATAAAATTCTCCTGTCGTTGGCCCCTATCGCAACGGCCGCCTCAATGAATTCCTGGTTCTTCACCGTCAGGGCCTGAGCCCTCGTCACCCGAGCGAAATTGGGGATGAACGTCACGCAAAGGGCAATAACCATGTTGGTTATACTGACGCCCAAAACGGCGATGATACACATCAGTAAGGTCATTGTGGGCATGCCGATGACGATGTCCACTATGCGCATAATGATGTTGTCAAACTTTGGGAAATAAGCGGCAATCAGCCCCAGCGTCACTCCAATGACAGCAGCCGCGGTGATACAACCAAAACCTATAAAAATGGTATACCGGCTTCCGTAAATGATGCGGCTCAAAACATCCCGACCGAAGTTATCGGTTCCGAAAGGGTGAGCTAAACTTGGCGCTTTCAAGACGCTCTCGTAGTTTTGCGCGGCGTAGTTGTATGGAGTCAGGATGGGCGCAAAAATAGCTACGAGAAAAAGAAACACGATTATAAATAAGCTTACCATCGCCCATCTGTTTGTTTTCAATTTCCGCCAGGCGTTGCTCATGGGGCTTTCTCTGCTCATCGTCATCACACTTCCTTCACGCTTTGCCGCCGGGACAATTTTTTGACACCGTACATGCTTCTTATGCGCGGATCAACGGCTCCATACAGCATATCAATAATAAAGGTTATCACTACGCAGTTGAAGCAGATCCACATTACGCCACCCTGCACAACCGGATAATCCTGAAAGCTGACGCTGTCGAGTATGTACTTGCCTATCCCAGGCAGAGCGAAGACCGTTTCCACTAAGACGGAACCCCCGAGAAGACCGCACAGCCTCATTCCCGTCACCGTCAAAATAGGGATAAGGGCGTTGCGCAGAGCGTGATTGATGATAATTTTCATCTCCGTCTGCCCTTTCGCTCTCGCGGTACGGACATAATCCTGCCTTATGACCTCCAGCATACTGGAGCGCGTCATGCGCATAATGAAAGCGCTGCACTGGAGCCCCATCGTAAAAACAGGCAACAGCCAATATTTCAATTCATAGCTTCCAGTAGCGGGAAGCCACCCCAACCATAAGGAAAATATCAGAACTAAAACCATCGCGAGCCAAAACGAGGGCGCGGAAGCCCCAAAAAGAGAGATTGTAGTAAACACCCTATCGAATATCGAATATTGTTTTACGGCCGAGACGATTCCGGCGGATACTCCGATTAAGATACCGAGAATCGTGCTTCCCAGAGTCAGTTTCAAAGTCGTCGGGTAGCGCGCCATAATCTCGCCGAATACCGGGGTTTTACTTCTATAGGAAATTCCGAAATCCGCGCGAACGAAATCCCACAGACACCTGCCCAGCCGGACAAGATATGGGTCGTCCAACCCAAGTTTAGTGTGAATATCCTTAACGGCCTCAATAGTCGCGCTCTCCCCAAGCAGGGAAATCGCCGGATCTCCCGGAACAAAGTACATCAACGTAAAAATTATCACAAGGGTCGCCAACAAAACGAAGATCATTGAAATAAGCCTGTTAAAAATAAATCTCGCCATTTGTCACCTCAGTTGAAATTACGGGGAAGGATTTCGGAAGAATTTCTTCCCCGTTTTCGGTTTTTCTACGCTTATTTGTTTGGGGCAACGTACTGCAGGTAGTGGTGCTCGTAAGAACGGGTGATCTTGAAACCTTTGAGATCGTCTTTGACCGCGGCGTTGAGGGCTTTGAACCACAGGGGAATCGTGACGTGGTTTTTCATCAGGATAGTGATGGCGTCCCGATAAAGCTGGAACCTTTCGTTTTCGTCTAATGTCACGAACGACTTGGCTGTTATCTCCTGAAACTCTTTGTTGTCGAACTTGCAAAGGTTATAGTTGACGTTCGTAGGCATAAACTGGACCAAAGCGCGGTCTGCCTCGAAATCGGCGGCGGAAAATCCGTAGATGGTCATCTGCTGTTTTCCCGTGAAAATATAGGCGTTCCACGCGCTGCTTTCCATGATGTTGACCTTGACTTTTATCCCCACCTCGGCAAGCTGAGCCTGGAAGACCTCGGCCATATCGCAGCGTTCTTGGTTGTTGCTCGGAACGACGATCTCAAGCTCGACTCCATTGGCATAACCGGCTTCCGCCAAGCATTTCTTCGCCTTCTCGACGTCCCGCACAGGGAAATAGTTCGCCGCGAGGTCGGGGTTGGAGCCCTTGATGCCGGGGCACACCCAGTCGGTGGCGACGGCGCCGAAATCGCCGTAAGCTAATTTGACGGCTACCTTGGCGTCCACGCCGTACCAGACCGCCTGCCGCACCAAGTCGTTGTCCAAAGGAGCCACCGAGGTGTTCATTAGAAGATGAGAGGTGTTTGTCCCGACCTCAGAGATAATGCTGACGCCTTTAGCGGCGTTAACGCTCTCTAAGTTTTTAGCGCCGATGTCGTAAACGATATCCGCGCCGCCGGTCTCCGCCTCGATAGCGCGGCTGGCGCTGTCGCCTATAAATCTAATGAGAAGGTTGTCATAGTGAGGCTCTCCCTCTCTCCAATAACCGTCGAAGGCCTTCAGCAGGAGTTGGTCGCCGGGAGCGTAGGACACGAATTGGAAGGGCCCCGTACCCACGCAGGCGCCCTTGACGAAGTCGCCGTTGGCTTCTTTGTACGCGCGTTCGTTCATTATCTCCGCCGCGGGGTTCTCCAAAAGCGGAATCTGTGTGGCGACAGGGCCGTTGGTGACTAACTTGAACGTGTAGTCGTCGATAACTTCGCACTTGTCGATCAGGATATTGCTGAATTCCACCATCGCCGCCAACTTGTTGTCGATAACCCGCTTGATGGTGAAGTAGACGTCGTTAGCCTTGAACTCGTCGCCGTTATGGAACTTCACGCCTTTTCTGAGGTGCAGGATAATAGTCGAATCATCCTGATATTCGTACTTTTCGCAAAGCCACGGGGTGAGGTTGTAGTTGTCGTCGTACACAAAAAGCGTTTCGTAAATATTTCTCACTGCCTGATAATGTGTCTGAGAATCGTTGTCGTTCGGGTCGAGGTTGGCCGGGTCGGCCGAAAGAATGACCGTCAACCTATCAGCTCTTGCGGTAGCCGCGGTCGCGTTGCTAAAATACCCCGCCGCCAGCATAACAGTAAATACAGCCGCCAAAAACCAAAAAATACCTGTGCGCTTTCTTTTCATAACTTTTCCTCCTCAAAATGTGTTTTATACTGCCTCCCTCTCCTGTTTGGGGAAGGTATTACAGTTCGATATCTGTTTTCATGATATTCATAATGGTATTCCTCTCGGCTCGGCTGTAAAATAAAAATAGCCATCACACCCTCTAATACTTAAATATTTTACTTAAAATATGCCGATAAAGTCCAATAAATAATTTCAATCGGCATAATCGATTTTTTCGATGAATGGAGCGAATAACGATGAAAAGTGAATCTTTAAAGACTTTTATCACCCTTGCCCGATGCAACAGCTTTACGAAAACGGCGCAGGAGTTATTGGTCGTTCAGTCCACGATAAGCAGTCGCATTAAAGAGCTCGAATCGGAGATTGGACAGAAGTTGTTTGAGCGGGATAAGAATAACGTAATCCTGACTTTGGCCGGAGAGATGTTTCTCGGCACCGCGATGAAAATAGTCGAAATGGAGGAGTCCGCCATTACGAAAATAAATATGTCCGTCAAATATATGGACAGCTTGATTATCGGATGTTCTCATACTCTTTTCGACTGCTATGTCCTAAACGACTCCATCAGTTTCATGCGGGAGAATCCCAACATATCCCTGAAACTCAACATCGCCCATTCCAGCGAGATCATCGCCGATCTCGGAGCTTACAATCTGGACATAGCGTACACGTACTACCCCTTCCGCCATTCGAGGTACGTCTGCGAACCTTTCATCAAAGAACCCCTCATACTCGTTACCAACAGCCGCAATAAAGAATATATCTATGGAATAACTAAGGATGAGCTTTTAAAGATACCGGTTATTTTCTCCGATATCACGAACGGCGACAACGTCAATGAGCTGATTCCGCCTCACAGGTTATACCCGTTAGACGTTAATATTATTTCAAAAATAATTCCGTTCCTGAAAGAGGGTAATTGTTATTGCTTTTTGCCGGAGGGAATTGTAAAAAAAGAAATTGAAGAGGGCTCTCTGATGGAGATTCCTCTCAAGGATATGCGCTCTCACGAAAAACAAAGCTACCTAATTTATAAGCGTTATAAAAAATC
The DNA here is from genome assembly GCA_026002715.1 of Synergistales bacterium. Classification (GTDB taxonomy): domain Bacteria; phylum Synergistota; class Synergistia; order Synergistales; family Aminobacteriaceae; genus BNVG01. The sequence continues at coordinate 9,503 of BOCC01000029.1, read as the reverse complement.
CGCGGCGATATCCCGGTGGATAGAGTCGAACTTCCTGAAGAGATCCTGATTCGTACCGTTTCGCAATCGCCCCCTGACAGTTTGCGCTCAGGGGGCGCCGCCTCTTGGCGACCGACAAAAAGAGACGGCGACCAAAATTAAAGACGGGCGACCGAGGGCGGTCGCCCCTACGTTTGGATTACGTCTCTATCTGCCCTTCCCGCTCCGGTTCGCCCCGAGCAGCGCGAGGGCCGCTAAGGCCATCAATCCGGCTCCGGCGTCACATCCGCCGCTTGACGCGCTCCTCGGCGTCACGGGGTTGGACACCTCCGAAGGCTCGCTTGTACCTGCGTCGTTTGTCGCCGTCACGGTAAAGGTGTACTCCGTGCCGTTGGTAAGCCCGGTAACGGTGATGCTGGGTTCCGTGTCTGTGGCGGTAATTCCATCGGGATTAGACGTTGCCGTGTAGAGGGTAATCTCCGCGCCGCCGTCATTGGCGGGAGCGTCGAAGGTAACGGTCGCCCGCGCGTTGCCTGCCGTTGCCGTGACGTTGGTGGGCGCGCCCGGGAGGCCAATTGGATTTGTCGTGCCGTTAGCGTCCGTGACTGAGCCCGTACCGTCGCCTGTGACCGTGACGGTTCCGACAACCACGGTTCCGACAACCGCTGTACCGCCTGTCGCGTTTATTGCGCCTGTGTGTATCACGTTGACCGTAACCGCGCCCTTAGCTCTACTCGCGTCTATCGCCGTGCCGGTGCCGGCGGCCTCTATCTTGCTGTCGGAGCCGTCAACGGTGACGGTCTGGGCGTCGGCACCTCTAAGATTAACCACCGTTGCGCCGCTTGCGCCCGTGACAGTCGCGCCGCCGCTGACGGTGACATCGCCTCTTGCGTCAATGGCCGTGCCAGTCTGAGCGGTCAGGGTGGTGCCTGTGCCGTCAACGGTGATATTTTTGGCCAATACGCCCGCGCCGGCGGCGGAGTTGGTGGTCACAACCGCGCCACCGGAAATGCTGACATCGCCGGTGCCGGCGGCGGCGCTCAGCGCGTGGCCGGTGTCCGCGCCGGTGGTCGTTACCTTTGAGGCGTCTTTGATGGTTATATTGCTGCCAGCGAAAATTCCGCTGGCGTTCGTCCCTGTGCCGGTGGCGTTGACCGTACTGTTGCCGCTAATATCAATGTCATTCGCCGCAGAGATTGCGCGAAAGCCTTCCGCCGTCACAACGCCGCCGCTGATCGTCAAGGATTTTCTGGCCTCGATGCCTGCGCCGCCGGTGCTTTTGACATTAATAGTAGCAGCGCCGCTGATATTGATGTCGCCGTTTGCTTGAACGGCAGCACCGGCTATCGTCTTCGTGCCGTCCGTTTGTATGGTTCCGCCGCTTATGGTAATGTCGCCGCTTATGACCAATCCATTCGCCGTATTGTCTGTCGAGGAGAGGTTCAGCGTCCCGCTGGACATCGTGAAATTCCCGTTGTTGGTGGCGACCGCGATGCTATAGTTTGTAGCGTCTACGTTGATAGTCAGCCCGGAAATGTCTATGCTGTTTGCTAACAGGACGGGGTCAACGCCTGTACGACTCACGTTCAGTACGGGGGTATTTGTGCCGCTTAGGGTGAGTTTTCCTACTTGGCTTTCTATTCCCCCAACGACGCTGCGCGTGCCATTGACCACAAAGGTCACATCGCCCGTGCCGCCGGTAAATTGTATGCCGTTGGCGGTGATGTTGCCGGTAAGCGTGAATGTGTTGGTGTCCGTATCCCAATCCCAATCCGCGTGCGCTGAACTTGGCTGGTCTACTGTGGCGTTATATTGAGTGCCGCCAACACTTACATATGTGATACTGCTCGCCGCGAACGCCGTCAGCGGCGCAAGCGTGAGCAGTCCGATGACGAGGGTCAGAGCGAGCGGCAGGGACAATATCCGCCGCCGCGCTGTGCGGGTTTGTTTCAAAGTCTGCATAATGTTTTCCTCCTAAGATTTAGATTTTGTTGCCGCGCAAAAGAACGAGGTCATCCATAACCGTGACCGCCCGACACCGTTATGCGGGCATGACAAAACAAGCCCGCGGACAAAAGACATCCGTGCGCTGCCGATACTGCTATTTTTTTGTGATAACAAAGGGATTTTTGAAACGAAAGAGAACGCGCCGCAGAGTGTAGCGTGGTGGTGCTGTATAGATTTACGCCATACGTAGCCCGTAGCCCGTAGCCCGTAGCCAATTGTAATCGATTTCTTTCTCGTGTCAAGCGTATTTTGGCTATTCATGCCCGACTTCCTCACATCCTTTCTCAATTACTGAAAACCGAAGAAGATATGGACATCCGTCTTCCGTCAAAATCTCCAGCCGATAATCCGTCTTTGCGCTTTCGAGATATTTCGTCCAAGATGCGCGCCTCCTTTCTTCTTAATTAAAACACAAAACAAAAATTTGTCTACTGAATTTGCCTGCTAAAGAGGTGGCTTTTCGATACGGTATGGATAGATTGCTCAAGGCCATGTGCAAAATTTCTGTTGCAAAGCCTTTGTTTCTCGCTATAATGCTATTAATTGAGGTTCTTTATCACCAGTCTACTCAACAGAAAGGAGGATGTAGTCTGAAATAAACCATATCTATAACGAGGGGGTTGAAAATGAAGAAGATATTTTTGTCTCTTTCCCTTTTTGCGTGTTCGTAGTCTGAAATAAACCGTATCTATAATGGGAGGGTTAAAAATGAAGAAGATATTTTTGTCTCTTTTCCTTTTTGCGGCATGCATTATCTGTTTGGGCAGCGAGGTGTCCGCCGCGTCGCAAAACGACGAGTACATAACAGTCTATTCGGCTGAAATACGAACCGCAAACTACATCAAAGACTCCGACCATCAAAATATAACGCTCGCTTACAGCACTCAAGACAGCATCGTCCAGTTCGACCGTTTCGGGTTTCTGAGACCAGGCCTCGCAGAAAGTTGGGAAATTGCGGACGACAACGTGACCTACACGTTCCATCTGCGTGATGGAGCAACGTGGAGCACTTGGGACGGCAAAATATACGCCAAAGTTACGGCACAGGACTTCGTCGACTCCATGAAGTGGGTATTGACAAAGGAAAATGCATCCACTCACAGCAATACCATATATAACTCCATCAAAAACGCAGAGGAGTACTACAATGGCGCTGTAACGGATTTCGGAGAGGTTGGAATCAAGGCCTTAGACGACAAGACTGTGCAGTATGTGCTGAAAGCGCCTTTACCTTACTTCATTCCGCAGATTTCCTTTACGGCCTTTTTCCCGTTGAACGGCAAGTTTATGGCTGAGAAGGGGGACAGGTTCGGTTCGTCGAAAGAAAACCTCCTTTACAGCGGACCTTATCTTCTGAGCGAGTTTGAACCCCAGCAGCAAAGGGTACTCATAGCGAATCCCAATTATTGGAACAAGGATAAAACTACGGTCAAGACACTGACCTATATCTACAATGCCGAGGCGTCGGCTATTGGGCCGGAGCTTTTTCTGCGCGGAGAAATCAACGATATAATTCTCCCCGGAGGCATCGTCGACGAATGGATGAGCGACCCCGCAAAGAAGGCAATGATATATCCGAATGCCCTCACCAACATGACGTACTTTATGGCGTTCAACTTCGAACCGAATTACGAGGAGCAGTACGCCCCTTCAGATTGGATCGTCGCTGTCAATGACCTGAATTTTCGTAAGTCACTGTTCCACGCGCTTGACCGGGAATCGGCGGTCGCGACAATAGATCCCTACAATCCGGCGAGGTTATTGGTCAATACCCTTACCCGTAAGGCTTTAGTAAGTTACGGGGGCCTTGACTACACCCAAATAGGCGGGCTTAAGGCCTATAGCGACACGGAGTCCTTCGACGCCAAAAAAGCGTCTGAATATAAGGGTAAAGCCCTCGATTCCCTCAAGGGCCGCGTGTCATTCCCCGTCAAGATAGTCATGCCTTACAATTCGTCTGATGTGGAGAAATCGAACAGGGCTCAGATAATCGAACAACAGATGGAGGGAGTGTTGGGAACTGATTACATAGATATAATATTAGTCTCCCATCCGGCTACGGGTTACACGGCAGAAGTTCTGCATGCCGGCAGATACTCGATAATGGAGGCCCCGTGGGGCCCGGATTTCGTTGATCCCCTCGGTTCGTTGGATCCTATGCTGTCTTGGGCATACGGTCCTAAGTACTCCAGAGTTTATCTGGCAAAAGACATTCAGGACTCCGACGGCCAATGTAAATTCGAGAAAATGGTTAAGACGGCAACCGCTGAGGTCAGCGACTTAAAAAAGAGGTACGAAATGTTCGCGGAGGCCGAAACCCTGTTGCTGGATAACGCGCTGTTTATACCTTTTTACATGTCAGGCGGCGGTTATCGAGCCTCTTACCTCGACCCGTTCTCCGGCACAACCGGCCAAATGGGTCGTTATGGAGCTTTCCAGATGAAGGAGATTGCAATTCTGGACAAGCCGGTCGGCATGGATGGTTATCCCGACGCAGTCAAAGCATATGAAGCGCAGAGAGCGGAAGCGGCTATAGCGAAGAATTAATAATTCAGGCCAAGCGGCTTTTGCGCAGAACCCACAATTTGCAAGAGGTATATCCTCTTGCAAATTGTGGTTAGGGGGGTTGACTCATGATTAAATACACGCTGAAAAGGCTGCTTCAATCGGTCGTAACCTTAGTCGTGCTTGTGTTGATTATTTTTTTGATGATGCGCCTTATGCCGGAGGAGGGTTATTTCGGAGAGGGATACATCAGGATGGACAGAGTCCAGATCGAAGCCGCGCTTACTCAGATGGGGCTGCGCGATCCGATTCTGGCGCAATTTTATAAATATATTTCTGGTATTCTGCATGGAGATTTCGGCACTTCGATAACTTTTAGAGAGAAAGTTCCGATCGCGGAAATAATAAAACCAAGATTGCCCTACTCTATTTACTTTGGATTGGCCTCGATTATTATCTCGTTGTTGATTGGTATCCCAATGGGGATAATGATGGCGCAATTTAAAGGACGCGCTCCTGACATGTTGGGCTCCGGCTACGTCGTTCTGGTCAAGGCCGTCGCGCCGGCCGTCTGTTATATTTTTTTGCAGCTTTATCTGTCTTCCCTGCTCAAACTTCCCATGCTTTTTAACGTAAGAAAACCGGCGAGCTGGATTTTGCCGCTTTTGTGCATGTCTATCGGAAACATCGCTAACTACGCGATGTGGATGAGGCGATATATGGTTGACGAGTTGAATCGGGACTATATAAAGCTCGCGATGGCAAAAGGAATGTCCAGTACAAGCATAATGACGCGGCACGTTCTCCGAAACGCGTTTGTTCCTATGGCTCAGCTCTTGCCCACCAGTATTTTACTCACAATAACAGGCTCGATATACGTGGAGTCGCTCTTTTCTATACCCGGCATGGGAGGACTGTTGGTGCTGGCCATTCAGAGACAGGATAATCCTCTGGTTCAGGCACTCGTCCTGATCTTTTCGAGCGTCGGAATAATCGGCCTCTTTGCCGGAGACGTCCTTATGGCGATAGCCGATCCGCGCATAAAAACAGAATATAGTGGTGGATCGCGATGACGACTGAAAAAATGGACAAGAATTGCGAGAATATAAACGCCGAGCTCTTTAGATTTGTGAAATTTGACGAATTGGCCGGTGAACGCGCCGGATACTCGAACTACTCATACTGGCACTCAACCTGGAGGGTTTTTACGAAAGACAGAATAGCTATGCTCTTCCTTTGTCTGCTCTTCGCGCTGTTGAGCTTTACCTTTGTGCAGCCGTTTCTTCCCGGGCAAAAGGACGCAATAAAAATTTACAACGACGAAATGGGGCGGCAATTGCGCAATATCCCGCCTGGGACGGAATTTTGGTTAGGTACCAACTCAATAGGCCAGGATCTCTGGGCACGTATTTGGAGCGGTACGCGAACTTCGATGATCATAGGTATGGCCGTCGCGCTTGCCAACGCGGTAATAGGAGTGCTGCTCGGCGCCATGTGGGGATATGTCAGGAGGTTAGAGCGGCTGATAACCGAGATTTATAACGTATTTGAGAATATCCCGGATACCATCATACTTATTCTGGTGGCGTACATGCTGCGCCCGGGGATAGGCACGATAATTTTTACGATGTGCCTCACCGGCTGGATGCCGACGGCGCGTTACGTGCGCAACATGATAATCATCATAAGGGATCGTGAGTTTAACCTTGCGTCGCGCTGCCTCGGCACTCCGACGACTCGCATCATCACACGCAATCTGCTGCCGCAGCTTGTATCGGTGATAATGATGAGGGCTTCTCTGGCAATAACGATGGCGATAGGATACGAGGTGTTTCTTACTTACATCGGCCTTGGCCTTCCGGTCAGCATCCCGTCTCTTGGGAACCTCGTCAATGAAGGCCGCGTTGTGATGATGAGCCCGTCGCTGCGATACCAATTGATTTACCCGGCTCTGATACTCTCGTTGATTACTATATCGTTTTACGTCATAGGGAATTCTTTCGCGGACGCGTCGGATCCCAAAAATCACCTGTAAGCCGATGGAGGTGACGTCATTTTGGTAAATTTGAATTATGGAGGCCGTGAGAAAATTCTCTCCGTAGAGGACTTGGTCGTAAAATTCAATCTTCGAGGAAAGGTATTAACCGCTGTTCGAGGCATATCAATGGAACTGTACTCTGGCGAGAGTATGGTCATCGTCGGCGAGTCGGGTTCGGGGAAATCGGTATTCACCAAGACTTTTATGGGCATGCTCGATTTGAACGGTTGGATAGACAGCGGCAGGATAATATACAAAGGTTCCGATCTGGCCAAATATAAGACGGAGCGAGAATGGTTGAAAATCAGAGGGCGCGAGATTGCGATGGTATTTCAAGACCCTATGACCAGTCTAAATCCCTTGAAGACCGTAGGCCGTCAGATATCGGAGACTGTGGAGCTGCACCGGGCGGCGAGAGGAACTTCGGCCAGAAAAATCTCTTTGGATATACTCAGCGACGTAGGGATAAGCAATCCCGAAAAACGCTACGACCAGTATCCCCATGAGCTCTCCGGCGGGATGCGGCAACGGGTTGTGATAGCCATCGCGCTTGTCTGCAACCCGCAAGTTCTGATATGCGACGAGCCTACGACGGCGCTTGACGTCACGATTCAGGCACAGATATTACAGCTCTTGCATTCACTTCAGGATAAATACAGTCTTACGATAATATATATTACGCACGACCTCGGCGTAGTGGCAAACGTAGCTGATCGCATCGCGGTGATGTACGCCGGCGATATCGTAGAGTGCGGTCTGTGTGATGAAATATTCTACAACCCGCAGCATCCCTATACCTGGGCGTTGCTCTCATCCTTGCCGCAGTTAGGCGTGAGAGGCGAGCCGTTGTTCGCCATAAAGGGCACCCCTCCTAATCTCCACGTCGAGATAAAAGGGGACGCCTTCGCGCCGCGTAATCCTTATGCGATGGAGATCGATTTTATAAAGCGGCCGCCATATTTTGAAGTAAGTCCGACTCACAAAGCGCGCACGTGGCTTCTCGATCCACGGGCACCGCGCGTAACGCCTCCGCCGTCTATTGTAAGGTCGCAAGAGCGATGGAAGGAGATGCGGCGTAATGCCTGAAATGGGAAAAAGGGAGAAGTTGCTTGAGGTACGAAACATCACGGTGGAGTTTGGCTCAGGAAAAAGAAAATTTACAGCGATTGACGACGTGAGTTTCGACATATACCGGGGAGAGATTTTCGGTCTGGTTGGCGAGTCCGGATCCGGCAAGACGACAATTGGACGCGCGATAATCCGTATTAACGAGATATCAGGCGGTGAGATACTCTTCAAAGGAGAGCGCGTCAGCGGAAAAATTTCATCCGAGACCGACAAAAAGGTCGTAAAAAATATTCAGATGATCTTTCAGGATCCGATGGCTTCACTCAACGAACGGGCAAAAGTGGACTACATAGTATCAGAAGGTTTATACAATATTCGCCCCGATGAGGCAAAAGAGGATCGCCGTCGGATAGTTGCGCAGTCGCTTCTTGACGTTGGGCTGTTGCCTGAATTCGCCGACCGTTTTCCTCACGAGTTCTCCGGCGGCCAAAGGCAACGCATAGGGATAGCGCGGGTGATGGTGATGGAGCCTGAACTCGTAATAGCCGACGAGCCCATATCGGCTCTCGACGTCTCTATCAGGGCGCAGGTATTGAACTTGATGATGACGTTGCAGAAAACAAAATCCCTGACGTATTTATTCATAGCTCATGACCTGTCGATAGTGCGTTTCATCACAGATCGTACAGCGGTCATATACAGGGGAAAGATCGTGGAACTTGCAAGGACGGAGAAGCTATTTGCCAACCCGCTTCACCCATACACGAAAGCGCTCCTATCCGCCATACCGCAGCCGGATCCCGAGGTCGAGCGTCGTAAGCGCGTCTTTGTATATGACTCGACGAGTCACGACTACGCTGCGGATCCTCCCTCGTGGTTTGAGATAGAGCCCGAACACTTTGTATCAGCCAACACAAAAGAGAAAAAAGAGTATGAGGAGATGTTAAAGTGATTAAAATAGGTCTGCACCGAGAACTGAATAAAGATTGCGACTTGAAGGTATACGATGCTCTTATTATTCCCATAAATGCAGGCGGTGAGCTGAATTTTCATCCATCTGCCTTTATGACTCCCGCCCGATTTGCTGCACAGCCGTTTCATAAAAAATTTCAGGCTTAACAAGAATGTACAAAAGGGAAGCCTCCCGCCTCTCGCGAGTTCGCGGCTTCCCTTTTTGCTGTTTTGCAATGCCTTAGGCTGTTTAGCCGTCTTGTTACTATCGAGGAACTAATGTTTAGAGCTTATCTATCGGCAATTCGGCAATCTCGGCGACTTCCAGCAACGTCATGCCGCGCGCCAGCATTTTCCGCGCCATATCAAAAGCCTTTTCGACTTTACCTTCAACTTTGCCTTCGGCTTTACCTTTCTCAATACCCTTCTCGATGCCCTTCTCGATGCCTTTCTCAATGCCTTGCTCAATGCCTTTCTCAATGCCTTCCTTGATGCCTTTCTCAATGCCTTCCTTGATGCCTTTCTCAATGCCTTCCTTGATGCCTTTCTCAATGCCTCTTAGTTCCGCTTTTTCCGCCGCTTCTTCCGAATAGGTCAACATTCTATCCTGCAACATCACATCCCGTCGAGTAGACAGTCTCGACACTCCTTTCATCAATACTTACTGAGTGAAGGTATTGCCTACTGCCCCTCACAGAACCGTACTTGCGGTTTTCCCGCATACGGCTCTTCAAATCAGCTTCGGTTCAAAAGTCCATATTGGCTGATTGATACCTTATATCCTTCAGTTCATGTTCCACGGTTTTTTAAAGAACCTCCTGTGTCCCGCGTGTTTCCCTTTAGGAAACGCTGATTTGTTATCCCCTTCGCTCCATGTGCTTTCACACACTTCATCACTACTATGAGATAATCCGACTTCTGACAGACCATCGGGTTCACTCCATTTTCAAGATTT
>BOCC01000028.1 GCA_026002715.1 Synergistales bacterium | reverse complement strand
TATCACCATGAAACTATACACGGTCTATCAAGCGGCGGAAGCGAGCGGTTTAAGTATCGGTACAATAAGGAGGTGGGCTGATGATGGCAAAATCTATAGTGTACGGACAAAAGGGGGACATCGTAGAGTCGATATATCCGACTACTTATTGCCAAGGCCCTCAATCGAAAGTAGAGATACAACCATTTGCTACTGCCGAGTTTCGAGCGCAAAACAAAAGGACGACCTCGAACAGCAGGTTGAATACATGCGAAACAAATACCCAAACGCCGAAATCATCAAAGACATTGGGTCGGGTATCAACTTCAAGCGAAAAGGATTGCTCTCCGTATTGGAACGATCAATGTCAGGAACTGTCATCACACTTGTGGTTGCCTACAGAGATCGTCTTGCAAGATTTGGGTCAGGGCTTGTCGAGTTCATTCTCAACAGGAATGGTGGAAAACTCGTGGTTCTCAACGAAGTTGTATTATCGCCAGAACAAGAACTTACCCAAGACCTACTCACTATTCTCCACGTTTTTTCATACAGACTGCACGGACTTAGAAAGTACAAAGCTGAAATCCAGGCTGATTCGCTTCTATCCAACAACACAGCAGAAGCAGATACTTCGCCAATGGATGGGAGTGTCACGGTATGTGTACAATCAAACGATAGCATACCTAAAGCAACCAGATACAGTCGCAAATTGGATGGCAATAAAGAAGTGGCTGCTCCCAAGTCTCCCCAAATGGGCAAAGGACGTTCCGTATCAAATTAAGGCTATAGCCGTAAAAGATGCTTGCCAAACTATTATGTTGTGCAAACATAAGTTTAAGTTGCCACATCAATGGCAGGATGCTTCCTTTCGTACACGCCATGACAGGAAGCAGACTATTTTTATTCCTAAGTCAGCTATAAATCCTGCTCACGGTGCGTATTACACTTTGTTAGGGGACATCAAGACTTATGAACCTATTCCAGTGCCACGTGGCGACTGCCGTTTAACTTTGTGGAATAATAGATGGTTTGTCAGTGTACCTATAGCGACTGACGCAAAAGCCGAAAACCAAGGCCGTACAGTTGCTATTGATCCCGGTGTTCGTACATTTGCAACTTTCTACAGCCCTGAATCATGCGGTAAAATCGGAACAGGTGATTTTTCGAGGATACAAAGACTTTGTTATTATTTAGACGACATCATCTCTCGTATGTCTAAAGCAGCGCATAAACAACGTCACAAAATGAAGAAAGCCGCTGGTCGTATGCGCTGGAAGATTCGTGACCTGATTGGCGAGCTGCACCATAAGACCGCGCTCTTTTTCGTTACAAATTTTGACGTTATTTTTATTCCGAAGTTTGAGACAAGTCAAATGGCAAAGCGCGGTTATCGCAAGATAAGATCTAAATCAGTCAGGTCAATGCTGACGTTCGCTCACTACAAATTTCAGGAGTTTTTGAAGTTCAAAGCGTCGGAATACGGAAAGCAAGTCATTAACATAAACGAAGCCTATACCTCAAAAACCTGTTCCTGGAGCGGCGTAATCAAAAACATAGGCGGCTCTAAGTTTATCAAAGACGGCAACATAGTTGTAGACCGGGACTACAACGGCGCTCGTGGGATACTTCTGCGAGCTTTGCGAGATTCAGCTTTACCCTGCCTCATATGAGGCTTGGGTTATACCATGCGGAAGATTCATAAGTTGTTGGTATGAATTAGTACGCTGAAAGGATCGGTTATTACAGTATGTCACGCATTCATATCAACGGAATTGACGTAGTTTATGATACCTATGGAGATTCATCGCACCCTCCTCTTTTTACCGTACATGGCCTTTACGGTTGTCGTCTCACCTTCCAAGATCTGGGGCAAGCTATGCAAGACAAATTTTACGTCGTCGCCTACGACGTCCGAGGGCACGGAGAGTCGGAAAAAACTCCCGAATATACACTATCCGATCACGGTCGCGATCTGCTTGCTTTGATCGAGGCTTTTGGTTACGATAAAGCCAATGTATTGGGCTATTCGATGGGATCCTATATTGCTTTGCAGGCCGCTGTATTGGACACTGAGGCAACGTGCAAGCGCATCGACAAGCTCATTGCGCTCGCCACCAAGGGACATGGCAAGACCTCTTCCGTGTTACGCTACCTTTCCTCCAAGGGACTAGACCCCACTAAGCTCGACTACAATCAAATTCTTGTCGAACTACAAGGAGCCCTTTGGTGTCCCGACACACCGCTGTCTCTCCAAGAGCAGGTTTCCATGGCCAAAGCCGAAACTCCAAAATTGACGCCCCAGGAGACAGCGGCCGTCGATAAGGCGTTACTCAACTTCGATCTGTTGCCATATCTGCACAAGATAACAGCGCCGACGCTGATAATTTCAGCCAAATACGACGGGCTCAATCCGCCCGATATGGGAGAGGAAGTCGCTAAGCTCATTCCTCGCTCCGCCTTTGAAGTCTTCGACAAATCTGGGCATATGCTTATCTACGAGGAAGCCGACCGTCTGACCAAAAGGATCTTTGAGTTTTTATCATAGTCGGAATTCCGCCGAAAGTTCAATATCAATTGGAAAGTCGGGCGACCACCCTTGGCCGCCCGTTTATTTTTGTTTTGTTCTGAGGGTTTTGTGTGTTTTATATAAAATGTCCTAAAATGGACATTAAATATCTTTAAATAGCCTTTACTTTTCTCTATACAGACTATAAAATACTCCGCATAATCCGCAGTATTTGAATACTGAACTAAAGTGATGATTTAATTAAAAACTTTATCCATGTTTTTCGCTCTTTTTTCACTTTTTTCACTACACAACAATGAAAGCAGGTGACGTTACATTTATGCCGACGCGAAAATTTCTTTACGATGAATTGGATTTCAGAATTATCTCCGAACTGAAAAAAAACGCTCGGGCGTCGACGACCGAAATAGCCAATACGCTTGGTGTAGCGGGGCGAACCGTGCGCCGCCACATTGAGCGTTTAGTCGAGAACGGCGTTATTCATTTCAATGTCTATATCGATCCAGTCCCTTTTGGATATGTGGTGGGAGCTGATGTTTTTTTGGAAGTTTCTCTGAACCGCCAGGAAGAAATTATGGAGAAACTACTGGCTTGTTCGGAGGTCGTCTACCTTGCCTCAGGACGGCAGCTCGACAGCAACGAAATTTCACTGCACGTCAATTTCAAAAACAACGAACAACTCTTTGATTTCATTTACGAGTTTTTACCTTCTTTGGGCAATCTCAAGGTCAAAAGTTTTGCGTGGGTTCCTCGTGTTATTCGAATGATGCACCACTGGGCTCCGCAAAAAAAAGATTTTTGCCTGTAAAAAACTGTTTTTTATTCTCATCACACAGTTTTCTCTTAAGCTATTTTTATATGTTTCCATATTACAGTATTACAGTACGCGACGGTCTATTCACTAATTCATAAAATGAGGAGTCGATCTCACTTGTCCAAGGAAATTTTTCCGCATCCGTATATGCCGAACAGCGCGCCTAAGACTAAAGAGGCTATGTTAAAAGCCTTGGGGGTTTCGTCGGTGGAAGACCTCTACCGCGATATAATCCCTGACTCTGTCCGTTTCAAGGGCAGACTCGATTTGCCGGAGCCGTTTCACAGCGAGTTTGAGCTCAGTGAACACGTTATGGGGCTTCTGAATCGTAACACGAGCGCCGACGAATACAGCAGTTTTCTTGGGGCCGGCTGCTATAGGCATTTTATCCCGGCGCTATGCGACGAAATCGCCAACCGCTCAGAGTTTTTGACGGGCTATTGCGGAGACACCTACTCCGACCACGGTAAAATGCAGGCTATATTTGAATATACGAGCATGATGGGCGAACTTCTCGACATGGACGTCGTGAGCTATACCTGTTATGACGAAAGCCAGGCCGTCGCGTCCTCTTTTCGTATGGCGCTGCGTCTGCAATCCGAATCAAAGCGCGATGTGATTTTAATTCCCTCCACTATGAACCCCGAAGTCCTTTCCGCGGTAAAAGAATATTGCCGCCATGTGGCAAAAATAGAGGCTGTCGCTTACGACCCGCAAAACGGGTTGATGGATATGGCGAGTCTTAAAGAGCGGCTCAAGTCCGGAAAAGTCGCTGCCGTCTATTATGAGAACCCGTCTTATTTAGGATTTTTGGAGACGCGATGCCGCGAAATAGCGGACGCTGCGCGCGAAGCGGGGGCGCTTTGCATAGTCAGCCCCGAAGTCGCGTCTTTGGGCATCGTTGAAAGCCCGGCCAATTATGGAGCCGACATCGTCTGCGGCGATATTCAGCCCTTGGGTATGCATATCCAGTTCGGCGGCGGCCAGGCCGGCTTTATCGCGACGAGGCAGGAAAAACGATTTATCGAGGCATTCCCCACTTATATGTATGGAATTTGTGAAACTAAAAATCCGGGCGAGTACGGCTGGGGCCGGGCATTGAATTATCGCTGCTCTCACGGCAGCCGCGAAAACGCCAACGAATACTTTGGCACGGAGACGGGGCTTTGGGCTATAACGGCGGCGGTCTACTTGGCGACGCTCGGCCCTCAGGGGATGCGCGAACTTGGCGAAACTATCATTCAGCGCGCCCACTACGCCGCCGGGGCTCTCGCGTCCGTGCCCGGGTTGAAGGTGAACCCGTTCGGCGGGGCGTTCTTTCAGGAATTTACCGTGAACTTCGACGGAACGGGCAAGACGGTAGCCGCCGTCAACAAAGCCCTGCTGGAACACAAGATATTCGGCGGACATGACTTGAGCCGCGACTTCTCGAAGTTGGGGCAAAGCGCCCTTTATTGTTTTACCGAAATCACGACAGTCGCCGCCATCGACGCGCTTGTTGACGCGTTGAAGGCCGTAACGCGCTAAGGCGGGAGGGGCGCAAAAATGGGAAAAATAAATACCGAAAGAAAATTTCAGGAAGCCCGCTGGGACGAGCCAATCATATTGGAGATGGGGAACAGCGGCGAAAGAGGCGTATTGATGCCGTCCGCCGAGGAAAAAGTTCAAAAGGCGGTCGGCCCGGCCGACGCGCTGCTGCCGGAGGGACTCAGGCGCAAAAATGCCCCGGCTTTGCCGGAGCTCTCTCAAATGCAGGTGCTGAGGCACTATCTGCGGCTTTCTCAGGAGACTATCGGCACGGACATCAACATCGACATAGGGCTTGGGACATGTACGATGAAGTACAGCCCAAAAGTCCATGAAAACTTTGTCCGCTCTCCCAAAATGAGAGATCTTCACCCCTACCAGGACGAAAGCACGGTGCAGGGGATGCTTGAGATTATCTACAAAACGCAGGAGTATCTGAAAAGCATATCGGGAATGGACGCCATCAGCCTTCAGCCTTCGGGCGGCAGTCAGGCCATATATGGCAACGTAGCCGCGATGCGGCGTTATCACGAAGAGCGTGGAAACGGGCATAAAGACGAGATAATCACCACCATTCTCTCACATCCCGCAAACCCGGGAGCCGCGTCAACCTTAGGATATAAAGTCATCACGCTCTACCCAGGCCCGGACGGCTGCCCGGACATAGAGGCGCTAAAAGCCGCCATTTCGGACAAAACCGCCGGTTTGATGATCACCAACCCCGAAGACACGGGGATTTACAACGAGCGAATCCGGGAATTCGTGGATTTGGTCCACTCCGTGGGAGGGCTGTGCTGCTACGACCAGGCCAACCTCAACGGAGTTTTCGGACTCACGAGGGCCAAAGACGCCGGCTTTGATATGTGCCACTACAACCTCCATAAATCCTTCTCCTCGCCCCACGGCTGTCAGGGCCCGGGCGCGGGCGCTCAGTGCGTCACCGGCGCGCTCGCTAAATACCTCGCCACGCCTACGGTGGAGTTCGACGGAAATAAATATTTTTTGGACGGCGACCACGCCGACAGTATCGGAAAACTCAGGAAGTTCTACGGCGTCCCGGCGGTTATGGTGCGAACGTATGCTTACATCCGAACTCTTGGGGCGGACGGGATGAAGCAGATTGCCGAGCTGTCGATACTGAACAACAATTACCTCCTGCTGGAGCTGTTGAAGATAAAGGGACTCAACATGCCCTTGGCGGAAGGCAAGCGCCGCTTGGAGCAGGCGCGCCTGAGCTGGGAAGAGCTGACCGGCGATACGGGAGTGACGACGGACGATATTTGCCGCCGCATCGTCGATTACGGTTTTCAGGACTACTTCGCCAGCCACCATCCGCGCGTCATCCCGGAGCCGTTTACGCCCGAACCGGTTGAGACGTATTCCAAGGACGACATCGACGAATTTGTCGCGGCGTTCAAGTCCATAGCCAAAGAGGCGTATGAGACGCCGGAGGTCGTGAAGAGCGCGCCGCACAAAGCCGCGCTGTCCACTCAGATAGACGATAGCGGGCTATCGGACGTCGACAAGTTCGCCGTCACTTGGCGCGCTTATAAAAAGTACGTCGCTAAAAAATAACGACGAAGCGGAGGGTGAATCCATCATGGGTCTTTTGAAGGAAAAAATCGCTTTTGTGACGGGGGCCGCGATGGGCAACGGCGAGGGCATCGCGCGCGTCATGGCGGAAAAGGGAGCCACCGTCATTCTGGCCGACATCAACAAGGAAGCCGTTTTTGAAACGGCCAAAACAATTGACGGAGCTGTCGCTTATCAACTCGACGTCTCGGACGGCGCCAAAGTAAAAGAGGTGGCCGACGACGTAATCCAAAAATTCGGTCGCTTGGACATCTTAGTCAACAACGCTGGTATTGCCCGAATGATCAAGGTCGACAATATGGACGACGCTCTCAGGGACCTTCATTGGCGCGTCAATGTGGTCGGTTGCTGGAACTGCACTAAGGCGTTCATTTCCCATATGATCAAGCGGCGTTATGGGCGAATCGTCAACATGTCCTCCGTTACCGGCCCGAGAGTCGTCGACCCGGGCATGATGGGTTATGCCATCAGCAAAGCCGGTATTTTGGGTTTCACTAAAGCCATCGCTATTGACGTCGCCAAATATGGCATTACGTCCAACGCTATATTACCCGGCTATTTTCTGACGCCTATGGTCAGACACAGCGCCCACGAGACCGACCCCGAAAATCCAGGGAGGGTATTGGACGGCATCGCCGGAAAGGTTCCTCTCGGCCGTTTTGGGGATCCCAAAGAAATCGGTTATTTGGCCGCGTTTATCGCGTCGGATGAAGCCGCCTATATTACGGGTACAGAATTTTTAATCGACGGCGGAAGCACGCTGCCGGAAACCGGCACGATGGGCGTCCTTGACGATAAATAAGAAAGTAGTGACGCGCGACGTTTGGAAAATAGCTTTTTTCGTAAAGAAAAGAGGTGAGGAAATGGGAGAAATGGGAGAGTTAATATGCAGTTTGGCTCTTGGAGGTTGCCTGATCTTCGCGGGACTTTTTTATCGTCATTTTATTCAAAAGGAATTTGACGCCATACGGAAAATTAACAAAGAAGGCAAAATATAAGCGAAAGAAGGGTATATTTTTATGAATATGTACCTAATAGGCGTTGTTATTGCTATGATCGTTTATACAGTTGTCGGAATTGTCATTGGCCGCAAGGTCAAGGACATTAACGATTACTACGTGGCGGGACGAAAGGCCCCGGTTATTTTGATCGTCGGTTCCTTAGTCGCGTCGTTCTTGAGCACCGGGGCGTTTTTGGGCGATACCGGCGAGGTGTATCTGGGGTATTTTATGCCCATCCTGATTGTCGGAGTAATGCAGGGATCCGGCTACCTTTTCGGTTCCAACCTTTTCGGGCGCTACATACGCAGAAGCGCGGTTTTGACCGTCCCCGAATATTTCGGCGCTCGCTTCAACTCCCCGGCTATTCGCAAGCTCGCCGGCGTGACCACCATCATCGGCATATTGGCATATCTGCTTTCCGCCACGCAGGGTATTACCCTACTTATGGCGGAGATAACGGGCATGGACTACAGGCTGTGCGTCGTTATTGCCTGGAGCACCTACACTATTTTCACTATTTACTCGGGGTCGCCCGGTGTTCTGGTCACGGACACAATGATGTTTATGACCTTCTTAGTCGCGGCTATCGTGGCGATTCCCTGCGTGGCCATCAACGCCGGAGGCTGGATGTCCGCCGTCGCTCAGTTGGCCGTGCATGAAGGAACTCCCGGTATCATGGCATGGACCGGCAATCTGAACTACATGTATCCTACTGGGACGCAGAATATTATATGGGGCATCACTTATGGTATCGTATGGGCCTTAGTCGTGGCAACGAGCCCATGGCAGACCAGCCGCTATATGATGGCAAAAGACGAGCACACGGTGATGCGCTCCGCCATATTCTCATCCATCGGCGTTATTATTGTTACCACGCTTCTTTATTTCACCGCCGCTTTTATCCTGCTTCTCAAACCGGGACTTGAGGGGCAAAAAGCCCTTATCTGGGCGGCTATGAATGCCATGCCTCCTATTGTAGGCGTTGTTTTGCTGACGGGCATATTGGCCGCCGGTATCTCCTCCGCCTCCACCTTTCTCTCTTTGGTCGGTTTTTCCCTGACCAGCGACATCGTGCCGTTTAAGGATGACAACGATAAAAGGATGCTGCGCCTTTCCCGATATGGGATGCTGGCGGTCAGCCTCATCGTGTTATTACTGGCGTATTTCAATCCCCCGGCGGTTTTCTGGATGATGTATTTCGGAGGCACCGTTTTTGCCTGTTCCTGGGGGCCTATTTGTATCGCCAGCGTCTGGAGCAAACGTCTTACAAAGACTGGAGCGTTTTGGGGAATGCTGCTGGGATTTCTCAGCAACTTCCTTATCAGGATGTACTCCTCCATGAGCGGCGTATCCTTGCCGCTGTATCTGGATTCTTTCTTTGTCGGCGTGTTTTTCTGCGCGCTGGGCATGGTGGCGGGTTCCCTTCTGACTCAGGTGACGCCGGAGGAAAAGGCGCAAAGAGAAAAATTGTTCGTCATACCGGAAGGAGAGTTGGACGAGGGCAAGATGAGGACTACCTACAATATGTACAAGCTGTACATAGTTTTCGCCGTGCTGTTTACGATATTCTTAGTCTACGCTTACGCGCTCCCCTACAGCAGAGCGCTGGCCGCTAAGTAACATCATTATCAAAAGGCGCTCTCAATGATAAATTAAGGAGGAGGAGAAGAAAATGTTAGCTGTCGTAAAAGAACGGGAAGGTCCGGGTTTTGCCATAAAGGATATACCAACTCCGGAAGTTCGTGAAGATGATGTTCTGATTCACGTCAAATCCGTCGGGATATGCGGTTCCGATATTCCAATATTAGCCGGGACTCGCGTTATTCCATGGCCAATGACTCCGGGGCACGAATTTGCCGGCGACATCGCCAAGGTCGGCGCTAAGGTCAAGTCCTCCGGATTCGACTTAAAAGAGGGCGACAGAGTGACTTCCTGTTTGGTCATTGGTTGTGGTAACTGCTATTATTGCGTTGAGGGCAAAGAAAGTCTCTGTGACAACCTTGTCGAAACTGGGATTCACGTAGACGGGGCGTTCGCTGAGTACGTGCGTGTTCCGGCGAAAACCGTTTTGAAGATGAAGGACGGGACAAGCTACGACGACGGAGCTTCTATCGACCCCGTCGCGTCCGCCTATCGTACCGTAAAAGCCTGCCGCGTAACAACGAAAGACGTTGTCGTAGTCTTTGGCCCTGGCCCGATAGGACTTTACGCCGTTCAGCTCATGAAGCTGCGAGGCGCTAAATGCGTCGTTAACGTCGGGATGACCGAGGACATGGAAAGGCTGAAAATCGCGCGAGGACTGGGGGCCGACCACATCATCAATTCCTCCACGGAAAACGTGGCGGAGCGAGTAGCGGAGATTACCGGCGGCAAGATGGCCGACTTCGTCCAGGACTGCACCGGCGCTCCTCCCTTAGCGGATATGGCGACAACGATTCTGCGCAAGGGCGGGACGTTTGCCATAACCGGCCTGTTTCATCGTCCAGCGGAGATGAACCTCGGAAAAGTCGTGCGGAGCGAGCTGAAAGTTTTCGGCACTATATGCTATAACCGGAACGAATTCGAGGAATGTTTGGATTTGGTGGAAGCCGGGCGAGTGAAAACCGACCCGCTTATAACTCATCATTTCGCGCTGAAAGACATGAATGTCGCCTGGGAAGTTATTCAAGCCCGCAAAGCCATCAAAATTATGATGCACCCGTAAAGAATTTTTCATAAATAAGCAATAAATTGAAGCCCATGCGCTTCAAAAATCATCAAAGGGGGATTGTTGCGTTATGGAAGCTACGTTTATAAGGCCCGACGATACGCTGATGCTTTGGACGTTCATGGTGGTATGGGCAGCGGTCAGCATTTGGTTAGAACAGAAGTATAAGTGGGCGGCCACTCTGACCGGTTGTATGATAGCCCTCTTAGGCGCTATGTTCTTGGCCAACATCGGCGTCGTGCCTCTCGATACCCCAAGCTACGACGACGTATGGGGCTATGTCGTGCCGCTCGCCGTGCCTCTTCTGCTCTTTGACGCCAACATACGGCGCATATGGAAAGAGAGCGGACGCACGATAATAATCTTCCATGTGGCGGCTATCGGCACTATACTGGGAACCTTTATCGCGGTCGCGCTTTTCCACGGCAAAATCCCGGAGTTGCATGGCATCTCCGCCATGCTTACTGGTACGTACATCGGCGGCAGCATAAACCTTGCCGCGATGAAGGACGCCTACAGCGTGTCGTCGCAGATGACGAGCGCGACTATCGTGGCGGACAATTTCCTTATGGCGCTTTATTTCTTCGCGCTGATGATTATCCCCACGCTCAATTTTTTCCGCAAACGCTATACTCTGCCCTATGACGCGAAGCTCTCGACTGACGGCAGTGAGAACCGCGCCGCCAAATTCTGGGGCGCAAAAGAAATATCGCTCATCGACATAGCGTCAAGCGTCGCGCTTTCATTGGCTATCGTAACCGCCAGCACAAAGCTGTCGGCGTTCATCAACGCCTCCGATGCTCTTCCGAATGGTTTTAAGGCGTTCTTTGGGCAAAAATACCTTCTTATAACCACGATAACAGTCATCGGAGCTTCCGTATTCCCGAACATTTTCGGCAAAATCCGAGGCGCTAAGGAAATAGGGACTTTCTTCATCCATATTTTCTTTGTCGTTATCGGCGTCCCGGCGTCTTTGAGTATGATAATCCAAAATAGCCCGCTGCTCTTTGCCTTCGCTGGAGTGATAATCTGCACGAACCTGATCCTCTCATTGGTTATCGGCAAAATTTTCAAGTTCAACCTCGAAGAGATTATGGTCGCCTGCAACGCTACGGTAGGAGGCCCCACAACGGCCGCCGCAATGGTTATAGCCAAGGGTTGGGAAGATCTGGTAGTCCCCGCTCTCCTCGTCGGCGTCTGGGGTTATGTAGTCGGGAACTACGCTGCTATCGCCTTGGCCAACTATTTGGCTTCCGTCTTCAACTTAATGTAATGTCAATGCAAAGGAGACGCTATGGAGCAAATCAAACAAAAGCTGTTAGACGCGGTTAGCGCGCGCAAAGAGGAGATTGTCGCCTTAGCTGGTGATTTGGTTCGTTTCCCGTCTACCAAGGGCAACGAAGCGAAAGCGCAGAGCTTCTACGCGGACAAACTCCGAGAGCTGGGCGCGCAGGTGGAGAGTTTCGAGCCGGATATGGCGGAAATGAAAAAGCATCCCGCTTTTGTTACCGACAGAGAAAATTTTTCCGGGAGCCCCGTTGTAGCCGGCGTCTTGAAGGGTGACGGCGGAGGCAGGTCGCTGATACTTTGCGGACATATGGATGTAGTGGATCCAGGGTCTGGGCATTGGACGAATAGTCCCTGGGATCCAGTCGTAAAAGACGGCCGGCTTTACGGTCGCGGAGCCGTGGATATGAAGGGCGGCATCGCCGCGCACTACATGGCGGTGAAAACAATTCGTCAAATGGGCATCAAATTGAAGGGCGACGTCAAAATTTTGAGCACCATTGACGAGGAGTGCAGTTCCTCCGGTATACTTGCGCTAATTGGCCGCGGGTATAAGGCTGACGCGGCGATTTGTACGGAGCCGGTAGGCCTAAAGGTGACGATAGCGACTACTGGCAGCACCTGGTTCAAGATCAAGGTGACAGGAAAATCAGCCCATGGCGGCATTGCCTTTGCCGGCGTCAACGCGCTGTATAAGGCTATTCCTATTATTGAGCGCATCCAGCGGCTTGAAGAGGAGAGGCGGCTTCGTCTTTATGGCACAGTTCCCGTGTATAACGGAGCTCCCATCGCTTTTTGCGCCGGAGTCAACAAGATACAGGGCGGCACATGGCCGGCCATCGTTCCCGCCGAGGTGGTTTTAGAAGGGCGAGTCGGGTTCTCTCCTTTAGAAAAATTAGAAGACGTGCAAAAAGAATTGGAGGACGCCGTTTACGCGGTGGCAAAAGCGGACCCCTGGCTGAAGGACAATCCGCCCGCAATCGAATACTACAAGAGCCGCTGGAACAGCGGATGCGTGGAGGAAGACCACAGTTTAGTCAAAACACTGCAAGGAGCTTATACACAGGCGTCGGGCAAGGCGGGGCAAATCGTGGGCATGTTCGCTTGCTCGGATTCCGGCACACTTATTCGATTCGGCGACACTCCGGCCATTGATTTTGGTCCGGGGCCACAAAGCATGGCGCACCAAACCGACGAGTACGTCGATATAGACGACCTTGTCAAAGTGGCGCGAATAATAGCGGTAACAATCTTGGACTGGTGCGGCTTTACCGAGTAGAGCCGCTTACAGCGAATAAAGCGCCAAGTGGGTTGTGCCCCTTTTTGAGAATATGAGGGGTCGGTGGGGCAGCGAGGACGCGCGCGCAGCGGGTCCGGCGAGCTCCGTAAAAAATCAGGAAAGGGATGTGAACCATGAAAAAGTTTCTTTTGTTAGTCGCGGTTGTTTTGAGTGTGGCGTTTTTGTTGACGAGCGGCGCAACGGCCATTGCCGCCCCCAGGACAATTGAGGTCAAAATTTCTCACGTTGTGCCGGAGACGGACGTTATTCATCAGGCGTACTTAGAGCTGAAGGAATACCTTGAAAAAGAAAGTGACGGACGCTTTAAGGTCGTCATTTACCCCAATCGTCAGCTCTCCAACTCCAACGCCGAGGACGCGGAAAAGGTTATGGCCAATATCGTGCAGGTAGCCGCCGCGCCTACGTCCGTCCTGGCCGGTTCCGGCAATATCCCGGAATACAAAGTCTTCGACTATCCCTATCTTTTCGGGAGCAGCGACGAGCTTTATTACGCGATTGACAACGGCCTCAACAAATATCTGTCTGACAAATTAGTGGCCAAAACCGGTATTCGCATCATGTCCGCGGTCAACGGCGGCTGGTGCCCAATCAGCCTGAGCAAGGGGCCGTTAGACAGCCCCGCCGACCTCAAAGGCAAGAAGATAAGGATTCTCAACTCCGACATGTACATGGAGATAATGAAGTCCTTCGGCGCGGTCGGCACGCCTATCGCCTACGGCGAGACCTACACCGCCATGCAGCAGGGCACGGTTGACGGCGTGACAACCAACTTCCCCAACTGGCTCACGGAAAGATACTACGAGGTTCAAAAAGTCCTCGGCATGATGAATCCTTTCGCCATCATCCATATGACGATGGTTAGCGAGAGCTTCTACACCTCTTTGCCCGACGACCTGAAAACGATTTTTGAGACGGGCATGGCTAAGTATGACGCGAGAATGCGCGAACTCAGGGCGCAGGAAGCCATCGACACCATGGCGAAGCTGAAGACGCTGATGACGGTCAGAGAATACAGCGACGCGGAAATGCAGGCTTTTAAGGACGCCTCAGCCTATATACTGAGAGACAAATCCGATATTGCCGGCAAGGAAGTCATTGAGTATGCGCAGAAGCTGATTCAGGAATACCGAGGGAAGAAATAATACGGATATATTCAGGGGAGCCGCCTCTGAACGGGCTCCCCGCCCCATCCTAAAAAGAGGTGAAAGCATGAAAGGCATTTCCCAGCCAAGAGCGCAATTCCTGAGACGTTTGATTAGTGTTGACGCGTGGTACAATAAGATAGAAGAGTATATAGGAGTCCTCGCTTTATTTATAATGCTTTTCCTCATGACCTATCAGGTTGTAGCGCGTTTCGTTTTCAATACCGGCAACACATGGAGTGAAGAGCTGTCCCGTTATCTTTACATCTGGTTTACGCTGATAACCGTAAGCCTTGCCGTTTTGAACAACGCCCATATCAAGATTGAGGCGGCAATGGCGGTGTTTCCGAAAAGATGGCGTCCCGGGCTTGTGACGGTGGGATTTATTATTTTAATCATCTACTGTCTCTTTATTGTGGGGTTCGGCATTACAATGGTGCGGCGCAATATTCGTATGGGCAACGTGTCCTTGGGTCTGCAGCTTCCCATGTATATCGTGTACGCCGTAGTTCCAATAAGCCACGTCCTTATAATCATCCGCAGCGTGCAGCGCCTGATAGGCATTTACTTAGGCGATGAAATGAAGGAAGTAGACGAGGCGGAAGAGGCCATCAAAGCGGCGCAGAAAAATATCGAGGCCGACGCTATTCACGAGACGCCCCTCGAAAAACCATGAGAGGACAAATTATGCGAAAAATGAGATCGGGAGGTAGCGTTTCATGTTGGTGACCGGCCTGTTTGTTCTTGCGCTGTTTTTGAATATTCCAATCGCCATGTCGCTGGGCGTCGCCTCGGTGGGATACGCCTTAGTCAGCATATATGAGTCGGGAAACACCGCCATTATGGATCTCGTCGTGCAGTCCTTCGCGAGCGCGTTAGACTCCACGTCTTTGCTCGCCCTGCCCTTCTTTGTTCTGGCGGGCGACATAATGATGATGGGCGGCATATCGCGTCGCCTTGTCGCCGTCTGTATGAAGGGTTTGACAAAAATACCGGGCGCACTCGGCATCGTCACCGTCTTGGCCTGCACGATTTTTGCCGCCATTTCCGGCTCGGGCCCCGCCACGGCCGCCGCTATCGGCGGCATAATGCTGCCCGCCATGTTGAAAGACGGTTATGACAAGGGCTTTTCGGCTTCTATCGTGGCGACGGCGGGCGCTTTGGGCCCCGTCATTCCGCCCAGCATATCCTTTATCATGTACGGCGTCGTGGCGCAGCAATCCATCACCGCTCTGTTTATGTCGGGCGTCATCCCCGGACTTTTAATGTCGCTTGCCCTTTGTATTTACGTCTATTTTTGCGCCAAAAGGTATAAATTCGGAGGGCTGTGCGACTGGAAAGTGGAAAGTGTTACAGGCTGGCGCGACAGCCCCATATGGTCGCTCTTAGTGCCGGTCGTCATTCTTGGCGGAATCTATGGCGGCATATTTACGCCCACTGAGGCGGCCATTATCGCTGTTGACTACGGCCTTATCGTCAGCATATTCATTCACCGCGAAATCAAAATCAAAGACCTGTACAAAATTTTTAAACCCACCTGCATGACCATCGGCTCTATTTCCATTATCGCCTGCGGCGCAGCCGCGTTTGGCCGCCTCCTCACCATAGAGCAAGTCCCAACGGCTATGGCCAACTTTATTTTGTCAATGTCCTCCAATAAAAACGTCATACTTCTTCTCATCAATATCCTGCTTTTGCTGGTCGGCATGGTGATGGAAACCCTGTCCGCCATCATTATCCTGACCCCTATCCTCTTGGCCGTAACGGCGCCGCTCGGTGTGAACCCCATTCATTTCGGCTGCATTATGGTCGTCAACCTCGTGATCGGCATGTGCACTCCGCCCGTGGGCGTCAACCTTTTTGTGGCCATGCGCATGGGCGACACGACTCTGGGGGAGATGGGAGTATGGTTAGTCACCTCCATCTCAGCGCTTATCGTTGCGCTGTTGGTCGTCACCTATTTCCCTGAGCTATCCCTCTTCCTGCCCCGCCTGTTGCTGAAATAACTGTTAAAATAAGGGGAGTGGAGCCGAGCTCGCTCCCATTATTTTTATTATTTTTAATTTAATATAGAGGGTGAAGATATTGAGCAATGATATTTTCCGTGAAAAAGTACGTTTGAAAAACGCGGACGAAAAGTTCAAAACGGCGGACGAAGCCGCCGCGTTGGTTGAAAAAGGCATGATCATAGGGTGCAGCGGGTTCACCCCTTCGGGTTATCCTAAAGTTGTCCCCCAGGCATTGGCGCGGCGAAGCGAGGCGCGGGGCGCTATTCCGATAACGCTCTGGGCCGGCGCGTCAGTCGGGCCCGAATTGGACGACGAGCTGTCGCGCGCGGGATGTATCAAGAAAAGATTCCCCTACCAGACAAGCGAAGCCATCCGCAAGAAAATCAACGAAGGGGAGATACTGTACTCCGACCTTCACCTTTCGCACAACGCCCAAAATCTGCGATACGGCTTTCACGGCGACGTAGACGTCGCGATAGTCGAGGCGTTGGCGATAACAAAAGACGGCATTATCCCGACAACTTCGGTTGGCAACGCGGAGGTGTTTGTGGAGCTGGCCAAAAAGGTCATCGTGGAGATAAACACCACTCAGCCCGAAGCGCTGGAGGGTTTCCACGACATATACACGCCCAAGAACCCCCCGAACCGCGAGCCGATTCCTATCACAAAACCAAGCGACCGTATTGGGACAACCTATATCCCCTGCCCAATTGACAAAATCGCCGCCATAGTACACTCCGAGGTCAAAGACGCCCAGCGTCCCCTCGCTGAAGTGGACGAAGTCAGCGAGCGCATGGCCTCACATCTTTTGGATTTTCTTGATGGCGAAGTCAAAAACGGACGACTGCCGCGCACTCTGCTTCCTCTGCAAAGCGGCGTGGGCAACGTCGCCAACGCCGTGCTGAAAGGCCTTGCCAAATGGCCGGCCGACGGGCTGACCGTCTATACCGAGGTTGTTCAGGACGCGGTCTTTGAGCTTTTCGACTCAGGCAAAATCAGCTTCGCGTCGAGCACGTCTCTGACCCCCAGCCCCGACGGCGCCGCGAAATACTACCCGCGCCTCAAAGAATTTGCCGACCGTTTGGTCCTGCGCCCTCAGGAAATAAGCAACAATCCCGAGGTTATCCGAAGATTGGGGCTTATTGCCATGAACACGGCCGTCGAAGTCGATATTTACGGACATGTAAACTCGACGATGGTCAAGGGCGGCTATATTTTGAACGGCATAGGAGGCTCCGGAGATTTCGCCCGAAACGCTTACCTCACGATTTTCCTTTGCCCGTCGAGCGGCGGAAACGGAAAGATATCGAAAGTCGTGCCTTTCTGCTCTCACGTAGACCATACGGAACACGACGTGGACGTCATCGTCACCGAACACGGCGTCGCGGACTTGCGCAACCTCTCACCGCGCGAGCGTTCCGTCACGATAATAAAGAACTGCGCCGATCCTCAGTATAGGGAGTTGTTGGACGACTACCGAAAACGCGCCGAAATCGGCAAAGGGCACGAGCCGCATATTTTGAGCGAGGCGCTCTCCTGGCACGCGCGTCTTAGCGAAAAAGGGACGATGCGCCCATAAATTACGGACACGGCCGCGTCAAGGGTGGCCGTGTCCGTACACAGGGCCGTTTCATAAGCCGATAGGGGAGAATGTCTCAAAAGTTTATTTCCTTACCACTGACAAGCGGTTGCTACGCCCAAACGTCGCGGCGACCATTTTAAAATCCCCTATCGCGGCTCCGCTTGCGCGATAAATAAAAGACCGCCCGCAAAGGCGGCCTTTTTCGTCTGTGACGGGCGTCCGACCACTTCCGTTGTTGCCCCTCTTTTTGTCGAACGAGTAGATTAAGGCGAGGCGAAATCGTTATTGCTTGATGGTGATTTTTGAAGCCTGTGTCGGTCGCTTAGTTTCCCCATCACAAGCCCCGCGCGGCGTAAAGCGCAATCAACGCGGTTTCGATCTGTGTTAAAATAACCAATTATGACTATTCAGCCCGGCAACTTTGCTTTTATAGACGCGCAAAACTTGTATCAAGGGGTTAAATCTCAGGGGAAATTTCGCGGCCATATTACTGAGATAGGCGACTTTAAGGATACAATAAAAGCCAGGAGTGTGCGGTCGGTTGACTAACCGAATAGTCGAAACCTTAGGCCAGCCTGGCTATCGTATGTATGTATTCTACCGTTGCCGTCCCGTTATGTCAAGAATGGAGCAAATTCCCAAATCCGCAGGTTGAGCTTGAAAAATCTCCGCAACTCTTACCAGCGCAAGAGATAGACTGTTTTTCATATTTCACCCAATGGGTGAAAGCCTTAAACGCCATAAATGCTCTATATTACCGTCTTTACAGAAATTATAGAGTCGCAACCTGCGGATTTGGGGTAAAGGCGAACAAGGCGGATTTCGTATCATACGCTCGCGCTCAGTTATCGCCGCCGGGGTGTGGCAAAAAATCAAAGTTGTGAAAAGTTTGTGATTTTTACCACCCCGTCCGGAAAACGGACCGTTATTTCTAATTCGCCGCCCATCGCTTCTATATGGCTACGCAAAGTAGATATATACATGTCGGCGCGACGTTCTATTTTCGCAACGGCCGGCTGTTGTATATGCAATACTTCGGCCAGAGCTTTTTGGGATATGCCTTTTGCGCGACGCAGTTCATGAAGAGGCATTTTCGCGAGGGTTTCCTCGACTTGGCTCGCGATTCTTTCCCTTGCTTCAAGGCTCATGGCGTCACGCAGATTTGCGAATTTTTTTGTCATCAATTTTCACTCCCCGTTTCTATTTCTTTCAAATGTTCACCGTACAATCTATCGGCAATAGGGACAAAACTTTCATACCAACGGTCATTGCCCGATTTATCCCCTCCGATCAATAAAATGGCCACCCGTCTTGGGTCAAAAGCATACAGAGCACAAGTATATAGAAGTGTCGCACATTTTCTACAGATTTTGGTATTCAATTATCGGCGCTGCCGTTATAATTGTAATTGGCTTAGCCGTATGGGTTGAAGATTTATGGCGTCCGATGCTTTATGTAGGCGGCGAATTCAGAAAGGATGCGGATATGAGAATATATCTCGATAATTGTTGTTATAATAGGCCGTTTGACGATCAAAGCCAACTTGTTGTCTATCTTGAAACGCAATCGAAGTTGTTTATTCAAGAGTTGATTAAGCGGCGCAGCATAGACCTTGCGATTTCTTTTATGTCTATGTTTGAAAACAGTGACAACCCGTTTGAGGAAAAGAAAGCGCATATCCTTGGCTTTTACAGGTATAAAAGCATATTAATCGACGAAAGCTATCTTGATGAAGCAACTGAAATTGCTGTAAGAATAGTCAAAACTGGAATTAAACCCAAAGATGCACTCCATGTCGCCTGTGCAATACTGGCGGGATGCGATTATTTCCTTACCACTGACAAGCGGTTGCTAAAGTGCCATTCGCCAGATATAACGATACTGAACCCGATTGACTTTGTAAGGCTCTTAGGAGGCGCGCTATGAACGATACAATATTAATGCAAAACGGAATGAAATGTCTGCGTGATAATCTTGGAGTTATAGAAGCGGAACGGTTTGTGTTTAATATTAAATCAGAAAAACCGTTTAACTACACAGAATGGCGAAGAGAAAATCTTTACGAGGATATTTCTCTTGAAGACCTCGCCAAAAAGGCTGCGGCATACTGTGAAGACCATAAGAGTGAACTCATATCATGAATGTGCTGTTGCATGGCTTTCACCTTCACATTTTGAATTTGTTCCGCCCCATTATCGCAGAATAGGGCTGCTTCAGGAACACCTCAAAATTTACGCGCCTCTTGTAGGGGCGACCGAGGGTATATCGCCCCTACGCTTGTAAAGTTAAGCGGCTTTTTCAGCTATCGCCCCCGCCCGTGCAGGCCGCCGACTGAACCGCCGCCAAGTGACTGCAAAGCGCCGCGCCTGTCTTTTCGGGAATCTTTGCCGAAATCTCCAAGATCTTTTTCAGGTTCAAGTCCGTAGACACGCCTATTTTCTCCAAAAAATTCACCATGTCCTCCGTGGCGACGTTCCCGGCCGCGCCGGGCGCGAAGGGGCAGCCCCCAAGGCCGCCCACTGAGGCGTCGAAAATCGTGAAGCCCAGCGACAGGGCGACGAGGGTGTTGACAAGCGCGAAGCCGTGAGTGTCGTGCAAGTGCAAGACTATCTTTTGATTAGGGTATCTCTCGCGCACGGCCAACAGGGTATCATGGACTTTTACCGGGTGCGCCGTCCCTATCGTGTCAGCTATGGAGACTCCGACGCAGCCCAAAGAGAACGCCTTATCGACTATCCTAAGCACGGCGTCTTTGGCGATTTCACCCTCGAAAGGGCAATAAAACGACGTGGCGACGCTCGCGTGAACCTTTGCCTTGCCCGCGGCGTCGGCTAACTTGCAGACCTCCGCAAGCGCCGCAAGGGACTCGTCGATACTTGCGCGCGTGTTCTCCCTGTTATGCGACTCGCTTGCCGACAGCACGAAGTTCAGCGTGTCAGCCCCGCCAAACAAGGCCTTCTCCGCGCCCTTGACGTTCGGCACAAGGGCTACGGCCTCTATGCCGGGGTGCTTGCGCTTGAAGTCGGCCATGACTTCAAGCGCGTCCGCCATTTGAGGCACGGCCTTCGGACTGACGAAAGACGTCACCTCGATGGTTTTGTACCCGACCTCGCTCAGCGCGTCGAGTATGGCTATTTTTTCAGACGTCGGTATAAAAGCCTTGAGGTTTTGAAAACCGTCGCGCGGACAGACCTCGACTATCTCGGCGCGTTTCGGCAGCGCTTTGAAATCTATCGAATTCGGCATTTTCTAAAGGGCTCCTTCCTGTTTGAGCGCGGCTATGTCGTCGCGCGAGAGGCCGAGAAGCGAGCCGTATATCTCGCCGTTGTCCTGTCCCAGAGACGGGGAGGGGGTTCTGACCGACGTCGGCGTGCCCGAGAGTTTTATATGGCTTCCGGTCAGCTTGAGATTTCCGGCCACAGGGTGTTCTATATCCACAAACATCTCTCGAGCGATGGCGATATGAGGGTCTGCCACCACTTGGCTCACGTCATATATAGGGGCGCACGGAATGCCGGCCTTGTCGAGGGCCTCAAGGACGTCCGCTACGGTTAGGGTTTTTGTCCACTTCTCGACTATGGCTTTGAGCTCCTCGTGACAATTTACGCGGTCGGCGTTGTTTTTGTAGCGGTCGTTTCCTTTCAGATCGGGCACGCCCATGACGTCGCAGAGATTTTGCCACAATTTATTGTTCCCGGCCCCGATAACCACTTCCCCATCGGACGCCTCGAAAGTGTCGTAGGGATAAGACGATTCGTAGCGGTTGCCGATACGAGTTGGAATTCGCCCCTCGACGTTGTAAATCATGTTGATTATCTCGAGGCTCGCCACGGCGGAGTCCACGAGAGCTATATCGACCTTCTGGCCCTGTCCCGTGCGCGCCTGCCGATATATAGCCGAGAGCACTCCGATGGCCAGCGACAGACCGCCCAGCACGTCGCCTATGGCCGTGCCGGTGCGCGTGGGGGAGCCGCCCGGCCAGCCCGTCGTGCTCATAAGGCCGCTCATAGCCTGAGAGATGATGTCATAGCCGGGCTTTTGTGTGTATGGCCCCGTATGGCCGAAGCCGGAGACCGCTCCGTAAACTATGCGCGGGTTTATCTCCTTGAGCGACTCGTAGCCCAAGCCCAATTTTTCCATCACGCCGGGGCGATAGTTCTCAAGCACCACGTCGGCTTTTTTGACGAGGTCGATAAAAATTTTTTTTCCTTTCGGATTTTTGAGATTGAGCGTAACTCCCTTTTTGTTGCGGTTGAGGTTCATGTAATAGGCGCTTTCCCCGTTCTTGAAGGGCCCCATGGTGCGCGTATCGTCGCCTTTGGAAGGTTCCTCTATTTTGATGACAGTAGCGCCCATATCGGCAAACATCATAGAACAAAACGGCCCGGCCAGCACACGCGTCAAGTCAAGCACAACGAGCCCCTCAAGGGCTCCACCGCACTCCGGCATAATATTATTGCCCCCTATAAATAGTTTTATGAAAAACTCAAAGGTCATACTTTCCCAATGCTTTCTTATTTTATCAGGGTTGATATTAATCTTTACGCCGAAATTATTATTTCCGCCTGATGTTCGCCTCGGTCGTTCACGAGAGGAAAAGTTTCTCCGGCTTGGGCGACTCCGTCCAATTTTATCTCCTGTTTCCCCGTCGCGTTATGCGTTTGAGCAATGGTGATGTTGTACGCCGTGTCGTGATAGCGATAGCGAACTGTGATCTTTTCCCAGTTTTCGGGTAAGCACGGAGAAACGCGCAGTATGCTGCCCTCGAGGTGAATGCCGAGCAGAGACTCGAGCATCAGACGATACATCCACGACGCCGACCCCGTGTACCAGCTCCATCCGCCGCGACCCGCATAAGACGGGGAGGCATAGACGTCGGCGGCCATGACGTAGGGCTCGACTTTGTAGACGGCGACCTCCTCCTTGGTGCGGGTATGGTTCACGGGATTGATGAGCTCAAAACATTCCCAAGCGCGGCGCCGGTCTTTCAGCTGCGCGAAGGCCATGGCGGCCCATACGGCCGCATGTGTGTATTGCCCTCCGTTTTCCCTCACTCCCGGCGCGTAGCCTTTGATATACCCCGGGCTCATATCTGAGGTGTCGAAGGGCGGTTCAAAAAGTCGGATGAGCCTTTCATCGCGCTGAATGAGGCGCTTGTCCAACGCGTCCATAGCCCTTCTTGCGCGCTTCCCGTCGCCAGCCCCGGACAAGACCGCCCAGCTCTGGGCTATCGAATCGATTTGGCACTCGGCGTTGAGCGACGAGCCGAGCGGACTTCCGTCATCGAAGTAGGCGCGCCTCCACCATTCTCCGTCCCATCCGTGCGCGGCCGTGTTTTGGCGCAGTTTGTCCGCCTCGAAGGCGCAACGCGCGGCAAACGCGGCGTCGCCATGCTCTTTGGCGATGGGGGCGAACCGCGCAAGCACGTCGTAAAGGAAAAACCCCAGCCATACACTTTCGCCCTTCCCGCCTTCCCCAACCCGATCCATTCCGTCGTTCCAATCTCCGCTCCCCATGGTGCGCGTATCGTCGCCTTTGGAAGGTTCCTCTATTTTGATGACAGTAGCGCCCATATCGGCAAACATCATAGAACAAAACGGCCCGGCCAGCACACGCGTCAAGTCAAG
>BOCC01000027.1 GCA_026002715.1 Synergistales bacterium | reverse complement strand
CTGGATCGCCTTGGCATTCGCGGCACCGTAGCAGGGACTCACCTGCGTCCCATTATTCCGGGAAGCACAATTGTAGGCAACGCCGTCACCATAAGAAACATCTACGAGCGCAAAACACCTACGCAATGTTACGCGGATGGCGAGACTCACAAGATGGCGGTAAGAGACATATATTATCTGGGTGAGCCCGGAGACGTATATGTTATGGACTTCGGAGGCAACTTAGAGATCTCCAACCTCGGTGATCAGGCTTGCGCCTTGGCTCAAAGCAAAGGTTTCGCCGGTTGTATAGTCAACGGAGCGGTGCGTGACGTGGCGGGTATCAGAAGGCTGGGGTACCCGGTATGGTCGCGGGGCGTAACGCCGATAACGGGAATGTTCCGCCTTGAGGGGATGGAGTTGAACGGCCCCGTCACTCTCTATGACATAACGGTATACCCTGGAGACTTGATCGTCGCCGACGACACGGGTGTATGCGCGATTCCTCCGGATAAGATCGACTACGTTTTGGAGGAGGTCAAAAAAGTTATAGCAAAGGAGGTTCAGGTTCGTCAACAGGTCAAGGAGCAAAAATCAATAGCGGAGCTGAAGAAGCTGAACATAAGGGATTGAATTTAATGTCGCCCAACAGAGGCGAAGAGGGGGAGAAATAGTTATGAAACACAAAAGCCGTAGATTTACCGTAGCGTTGCTTTTCGCAGTGTTTGTCGCAGGTGTTCTTATGTTATCTGTTTCGCCGGCGGGGGCCGCTGATAAGCGGTCTCTCTCCGCGGCGCACGTCATGAGCGAACGGGATCCTTACCATATCGGGCTCTCCAAGTTCACCGAAAGGGTGGCCGAGCTTACGAATGGCCGATACGAGTTTACCCTGTATCCAAGCGGGCAATTGGGAGGGGAACGTGACATGACCGAGGGTGTCTCTATGGGAACTATAGATATCGCCCTCCTGACGAACGCCTTCTGCGTCAACCTGGCGCCGGAACTTGGAGTGTTGGATTTCCCTTATCTTTTCGAGAGCAGACCGGACGCCTACAAAGTGCTGGACAGCGAGATAGGAACCGAGCTTTTCAAGAACCTCGAGAGATCTAATATAATCGGGTTGGCTTTTATGGAAAACGGCTTCCGTAGCATCAACACTCGCAACGCGCTTATAGTGACTCCAGATCAGATAAAAGGGGTAAAGCTCAGAACTATGGAGACGCCGGTTCACCTCGCGGCGTTCAACGCGGCAGGGGCCAACGCGACTCCGGTTTCATGGACGGAGATTTATACAGCCCTTCAGCAGGGTACAGTTATGGGGCATGAGAACCCGCTCAAGGCCATGTATGACTCCAAAACCTATGAGCTTTGCCCGTATATTTCGATGACCGAGCACTTCTACTCTACCGTCAACCTGATAATAAATAAGGGAGTATGGGAATCCATTCCGCCGGAGGATCAGGCGTTGTTCCGCCAGGCCGCGGCTGAGGCCAGGGACTTTCAGCGGCAGTATTGTCAGGATTGGGAGCTCGAGGTCGCAAAACGCATGAAAGACGCCGGGACCACCATAGCCGAGAATATAGACAAGGCCCAGTGGAAAAAAGCCATGTCCCCGGTCTACTCCGACCCGAAGCTGTCGAAGCAGCATGAGGTAATGCTGAAGAAGATAAAGGATTTCCTAGGTTATACCGATTAACCAGCATAATCCACTTAGAGAAGGGAGGGGCATGATTTGAGTAAACATACGAAGCTTAAAGTCGTTTTCAGTTATTTAGATCACTTCTTGGAAGTATTTCTCTATGTTGGCGTTTTGGTGATGATTGCTGTGGGTATGGCGCAGATAGTAGCCAGGTATGTTTTGCAGGCGTCCCTCTCGTGGAGCGAGGAGCTTATGCGGTTTCTCTACGTTTGGCTGACGCTGTTCGGCACACCTTTGGCGATACGCCGCAAACAGTTTACAGCGATAGAGGCATTGTCGAATTTGCTCGGCGCCAAATCAAAGATTTTCAAGAACGTGTTATTTTTCGTCACCACTACAATGCAGGTATTGTTCTTTGCAGCGCTGACTTACTTCGGGGCGCAGCTTGTCTCCAGAAATATGCACAACACCTCCCCCGCAATGGGTTTATCGATGGGCTTAGCTTATTGCGCCATGCCGCTTGGAGGAGTTCTGGGGCTCATTTATTGCTTTATAGCATTATGGGACCTGACCCATGGGAAAGTGACCCATGAGGAGGCCATGGTATGAGCTTATTTTGGCTTTTCGGCGGAGCCGTTATATTTGTGATAATAGGATTGCCCATTGCCTTCAGCCTCGGATGGGCGGGAGTGGCGGCGTTAGCGACTCAGGGCAGGATTCCGCTTTTAGTGTTTCCTCAGAGGCTGTGGGCGGCTATTGACTCCATGCCTTTGCTTGCCATCCTTTACTTTGTGGTGGCGGGGGAGCTAATGCTTCAGGGTGGAATTTCAAAACGTCTGATAAATTTCGTCAAAATCTTTTTCAGCTGGCTCAGAGGAAGCCTCGCTGTGGTTTCCATTTTGTCCTGCGCGCTTTTCGGCGCCCTCTCAGGCTCCGCGTTGGCTACGACAGCCGCAATAGGCAGCATTATGTACTGGGAGATGGTCAAGGATAACAGATACGGCAGCGTGTATTCCGCCACGCTTCAAGCCGTAGGCGGCACCCTTGGGACGATGATTCCTCCCAGCATACCGCTGATCCTATACGCCAACATAACAAACGCGTCAATTGGGGACCTGTTTATAGGCGTCGTCATACCCGGACTGATCATGGCTTTTATGTATATCATAGCGACATACTACCTGATCATAAAAAGAGGGTACGATCTTCAAGCAGAGGAAAAAACCGTCGAAAAGGAAAAGATCAATCCTTTCCACGCGTTTTACGAAGGTATTTGGGCGTTGTTAATGCCTGTAATAGTGCTTGGCGGTATATATGGCGGTATTTTCACTCCGACCGAGTCCGCTATAGTCGCCTGCGCGTATGCGATGATCGTCGGTTTCTTCATCTATAAGGAACTAAATTTCAAAACTCTGTATGGCGCGTTGACAAAATCAGCCGTGGTAAGCGCAACGATTATGTTGTTGGTCGCGACGGCCAGCTTTTTTGGATGGGTCATGGCTATAATGAACATCCCGAGCAAGGTAACAGCCTTCTTGTCGCTGATCATGGGCAGCAAGTACGTTTATCTGCTTGTGGTGAACATCCTTTTCCTGATCTGTGGGATGTTCATGGAAACATCAGTCATAATCTTACTTATTATTCCGCTGCTGTACAGACCCGCAGCCGATCTGGGTATAAATCTCATTCATTTTGGCGTAATAGCGTGTATCAACCTCTCGATGGGAATGATAACACCGCCGTTCGGGACGTCGCTCTTTGTGGCCGCCAATATGACTTCCAACAAGGTAGAACCGATGTACAAAGAAGTAATGCTGTATTGTGTCACCGGGTTTATAGGAATTATGCTGGTGACATACATAGAGCCGCTCTCTTTGTGGTTAGTTTCTTTTATGGCTAAATGAGCGCGAGTGCTATGTATTGATTCCGATAGACAAATAATTGGAGGTCGCCCTTTATGCAGGCGGCCTCCAAATTATTTACAAAAATCTACATTGAATTAGCCCAATACTTCTTTTAGACGGCCGCTATCCCGCAACAGTTGATGTTTGAAGATGGGGACGTTCAATTTCCGCGCAAGCGCGCGACACTGATTTTTATAGTCTCCTTTGAGATTATCGTGAAATACGATTCCATCGATTCCGCCGATAATTTTATCGGCACAACGCTGCAATTTCTCCAATCCTTCCGTTTCTTCATATTTGCCGCTTACAATCCATTGGTTTGGAAGAATGTGCGCAACACATACGGGGTAGTTATCATCCAGCATCACATTGCCAAAGGTTTCCTCGAAATGCACTCCGCCGACAGCCAACAATGTTTTTGGCCGCGGCGCGTCATCAAATACGTGTGTTAACGCCTTAGCCAAAACCGAAGCCGCTTCAGTGTTGTCCCAACTGTCTTTGGAACTGCCTATTTCAATATCGTATGTCGGAACATCAAAACGTTCAAGCAATGTGGGCGCACTTTTATACATAGTGCCAGACCAATGTGTCGCTTCTGTGCATACACGGAAAACTTCAAGGTCCGTCTCAAGCAGAATCTTATGTATTGCGGTAAGTAAATTTCTAAAATAAAGAGGATTGGATTTTACAAAAATACCGCTCGGGACATCACCCGTCGAATGTACGGTCAAAATGTGATCAGGAGCGTTGTTCCCCTCATGCCAGTTGATAATTCCAGCGAAATCGTATCCGGCAAAAAATTTTGTCATCTCAGGCAGGCATTGCTCATATTTGTGGCTCAATACGTCGCCGGTGGCGACAAAGTTGTATCTATTGCCGTAAACATCATGATATTCATAAACAGTCATGCCGCCAAACGCGATAGCGGTTTCGGCTGGCGCGATAAGTCTCATAACTTCGCTATATACATAAGGCGCTACATGGTCTTTGGATAAATCATCGCAGAAAAAATATATGGCTTGCATATTTGTGATTATTCCTTTCGTTTCATATGCTGACGTCATTTACACCCTAATCTATAACTCCCGACACGAATTGACGCTACACTAATTATTATCGGTATTGCTTGCATTTACTTAAATTAAACGACTATATTCATAAGACAGACGTATAGAATTTCGCGAGCGCGGATGTCTGTTATACTGTACTTAAAAATTGTTTTCGGGGGAGGCGTCCTCGGGTGGCCAAATTGCAAAAACTGCCCATAGGCATTCAGACTTTCGAGCGTCTGCGCAAAGAAGGATATTTGTACGTCGATAAAACAAAATATCTTATAGACCTTATCGACAGCGGCGCGGTTTATTTCCTGTCCCGTCCTCGTCGTTTCGGTAAGTCTTTGACCATATCGACGTTAGACGCGTTGTTCTCCGGCAAAAAAGAATTGTTCAAAGGCTTAGCCGCCGAGGAGTTCTTTGAGAGAAGCGAGTACAAGACTCGTCCCGTCGTCAGGCTCGATATGAGCAACGTGACCATGAACATGGGGACGGACGTTTTGATTTCCTCAATAATGAAGAGAATGGCAGACAACGCCGAGAGACTCCGCGTCAAAATGGACGAAGATTCTCCGGGAGACGCGTTTTTCAGCATTTTGAGACGAACGGCGGAGAAATACGACATGCCCGTCGTTGTATTGGTAGACGAATATGACAGCCCTATCCTGACTAATATCGACAAACTCGACAAGGTTGAGGAAGCGCGCGAGGTTCTCAGGGATATTTACATGCGGATAAAGGCCGGCGAACAGTATGTTCACTTTGTCTTTATGACCGGC
Source organism: Synergistales bacterium (assembly GCA_026002715.1). Taxonomy (GTDB): domain Bacteria; phylum Synergistota; class Synergistia; order Synergistales; family Aminobacteriaceae; genus BNVG01. The sequence continues at coordinate 19,157 of BOCC01000027.1, read as the reverse complement.
ATAAGCAAGTTCTCAAAGATGGGCGTCTTCTCCGCGTTAAACAACCTCAAGGATATATCCATGAGCGACGATTACGCGACAATGTTGGGCTATACCGAAGAGGAACTTCTATCTAACTTTAGCGGACACATAGGCGCGGCGGCGGGCGATATGAAAATATCGACAGAAGCGCTTATAACCAAAACCAGAGACTATTACGACGGTTTTTCTTTTAATGGAGAGGCTCGTCTTTATAACCCATTTTCTACGCTTTGCTTCCTCAGTGACCGGAAGTTTCAAAACTACTGGTTTGAGTCGGGCACGCCTGCGTTCATAGCCCGCTACATGAGGGACAGGAAGCTTACGGTCGAACAATTCAGGGGCTACGAAGTGTCGCGCGACTTCGCGTTTACCCCCGGCGAGATAGAGACAGCCACGGCTGCGAGCTTCCTCTATCAGTCCGGATATTTGAGCCTCAGGCCGGGCGTATTGGACGATTTTTCTCTTGATTATCCAAACCACGAAGTCTTGACAGCCATGTCGTCTCTTTTGGTGGGCAATATATTTGGTAACGAGAAAGAATTAAACGATGCCAGAAAACATCTCAGAGAATCAATCATAAGCGGCGACGCAAAAGGCGTTCAATGTGAGTTCAACAAACTTCTCTCCAAAATTCCCTACGACGACTACGCGAAGGCGGCCGCGGCCGCCGTACCTCGCGGAGGTGACGCGAGAGAGTGGATTTATCGCTCTACTTTGCTTTCTTATATCTATGGCATGGGGCTTGACGTGGAGGCTGAAATTCACGGCTCTCAGGGACGGCCTGATATGGTCGTGAAGTTCAGAGGTTATATCTGGGTCATGGAGCTTAAAATGACCAAGCACTACGCGAGCGCGGACGAATGCGCGCTCACCGCCCTTAACCAGATAAAAGAAAAGGGTTACGCTAAAGCGTTCGACGAGGCCATGTTGCTTGGGCTTGCCATAGACGACAACGAGAGGGAGATAACGGCGGTAAGGGCGGAGAAGAAGACGATGTGATATTTTAAGGATTTTCGTAAAGTATTTCAAATAAAAGTTTGACTTAGAAAACTTTTATGATAGAATTCGTCTCATGAATCGACAATCTGATTTCGGGAGGTTTTTAGTAATGAGGCGTTTTCTTCTTTTTTTGTGCATGGGTTTCATTTTTATGCGTGCAGAATTAAGTTTGGCTGCCACAAACCCATTTATTGACGTTCCGCTGAACCACTGGGCATACGACGCTCTGGGTCAACTGTCTGCAAGCGGTGTTCTGTCTGGCTATCCGGACGGACTTTACAAGGGCAAACAGCCTGTGACGCGCTATGAGATGGCGTCCGGTTTGGCCCGCGCCCTTGCTCTTGTCGATACCGCGAAAGCCTCAAAAGAAGACTTAATAGCTCTGCGGAGTCTTGCCGCGGAGTTTCAGGACGAGCTTGACGCGCTCGGCGTGAAGACAGATAGCTTGGACAAGCGAGTCGCCGTGACGGAGAGCAGGCTTGGCGGATGGAAGATCGGCGGCGAACTCAGGCTTGACATAGAGGACTGGAATACCGATTTTACCGGTGACGGCGCCTCTCTCAGCATGGCTCGTCTCGAGTTTCAACGTTGGTTTGGCGAGGACGAGGGAATGCATCTCTACGCGCGCTTAGACGGCGACGGCGACAGTATAGTTTACGATAAATTCTACGTGGATATATCCCTGCCTAACGACGCTGCCCTGACCGTCGGGCGTTTTGACCGCGACTTCGAGGGCGACTATCGCTTCATTGTCGAGGGCGCGACCGATATGGCCAACGAGGCGTGGCTGACCGACCGCACGGTCGACGGGATAGGATTTGACAAGTCTTTTTCTTTGGGTTCTCTGAGCTTTTACGCGGCGCGCCCGGATTTGCCGGTAGATTTGGACGACCCGCTGAGCGCGTGGGAGCTGTCCGCTATGGCAAAGCTGCAATTCACGGAAAACTTCGGCCTTGACATAGGAGGCCAGGTGTTTTTGGGCGACGACGCGTCTTTGGTATCGGCCCTCGATGAGGATACTGGTCTGAATTATGACGTCAGGCTGAAAAATTTGTGGACGGTGTTTATGGGGTTGCGATTTGATTTCAACCCAAATCTTGCGTTCAAGGGGATTTACTACTATCAGGGCGGGAAGATGGAGGAGAGCCTTTCAAATCCCGGCCAGTGGAGCGATATAGACTTTAACAACCCCTCGGCCTGGAAGATAATACTCGACGTAAAACAGGATTTGCTTAGTTTTACCAGCCTCTGGCTTGAGTACAGCCAGCTTGACGCCGGCTTTTTTATCCCCTATGGCAACGTCGCGCTGACGCTCGTGGACGACGACAGATGGGACACGGTAAACGGCGGCAATGGATTTGTGGCCTACGACACAAGCATATGGCGCGTCGGCGCGACGCAGAAGTGGAACGATCGATGGAGTTCTTGGGCTTATGTCGCAGGGCACAGCTTGGAAAACGGCGGTCTTGACGCCGGCGGCGCGGCAAGAGACGCAAAATTGCTCCAGTGGGGTCTTGGCGTGGAGTTTAAGTACAACGAAAACGTGGCCTTCGCCCTTGGGTATATCCGCGCGGATTGGAACAGAAGCGCGGAAAATGCCTCCTACGCTGACGAACACAGGTTGCAGTTCAGGACGGCGGTGACGTTCTGATTGACGCGAAAGGCAGAGACGCAAAATTTTGCGTCTCTGCTGAGTCTCAAAAAATTTTATGAGCGGCGTTTTGATTTTTTCGCCGCGTTGCGCGCGTGTTTGATGATAGAATTAAAATATAGTGCAATAATATAATAAAGATTAAAATAAAAGATTAAAATTACAAATAAAAATAATAAAATAATATTTGAAAAAGCCTTAACTTCCGCGAGAAAAATCGTCTGCTCAGGCTTAGATTTTCGGTGTGGCTCTAATAAGGAGGCCTTGTCTGTCATGAACAATAATACCGACAATGACAAAATCGGTATCGAGATTCCCTTTGGAGATGAAAAGCTGTCTTTCGCCATTCCGCGAAAAAACTTCGCGGAAATTATAGACCCCAAGCCTTGGCCCGGAATACCGGACGTGGAGCGCGGCGCAAAGGAGGCCCTGTCCTCCCCTATCGGCCTTCCCTCCACAAAAGAGTGGATAAAGCCGGGAAGCTCTGTCGTCATTCTCTGCGACGACAACACGCGCCCCACGCCGGCGGATAAACTCCTCCCCCCCCTGCTTGACCACCTAAACGCAGCCGGCGTCCCGGACTCGTCCATCCTGATAATCATAGCCTTAGGGACTCACCGCTATATGACGGAGCGGGAAATCGAGACCAAGGTGGGCAAGGGCGTTACGAGCCGCGTGAAAGTCATCAACCACGAGTGGCGCGACGAAAACAATTTGGCGGATTTAGGCAAAACCTCTCAGGGCACGCCTCTTATGGTCAACCGCCGCATAATGGAGTGCGACGCGCTTGTAGCCTTGGGGTCAATAGTTCCGCATCATATCCCCGGCTTTTCGGGCTCGTCCAAGATTATTCAGCCCGGTGTCTGCGGACCTCTCACGACAGCCGCCATTCATTTTTTGTCATGCAAGCTCGGAGACATGTTTTTAGGCGTAGCCGACAACCCCGTCAGGCGCGACATGGACGAGATGGCGGACAGAGTCAAACTGAAGGCTATTTTGAACGTAGTCCTCAATATTGACGGCGAAACGGCGGGGGTTTTTTGGGGAGATTTCCGCGCTGTGTTCAAACGCGGCGTAGAGCTGTGCGAAAAAATCTACGGTGTGCCGTATCACGAAAACGCCGATATCGTGATAGCCGGAAGCCACCCGTGCGACTTAGACTTCTGGCAGGCGCACAAATCAATATACCCCGCCCAGAAAATCGTCAAGAAGGGCGGCGTCATCGTCATAGCCACGCCATGCGGCGAGGGAATCAGCCCGGTGCATACGGATCTCGCCGACTACGCCGGGCGTTCGTCAAAAGCTCTCGTAGAGGGTTTTGAGAGCGGAGAGCTCAAGGACGGCGTGGGCGCTTCATTAGCCACGGCATGGGCTATAGCCCGTGAAAAAGCCGATATAATCACATTTTCCCCGGGCATCACAAAAGAAGACAAAGAGAAACTTGGGCACGTTCACGCCCCGTCCCTCACTTGGGCCATAGAAGAAGCGTTTCGCAGACAGGGAGAGAACGCCCGTGTGACCGTATTGCCGCACTCGCCCGACACCTTGCCGATGAACGCGCAGTAGGGACGACCTTTGGCAGTGGATTTTTATGGATGGCAGTTAAACGCGTACTCTCATATAAGGGGACGTAACGCCGTTTTGTCCGCGCCCACTGGCGCCGGCAAGACTTTAGTGGCTTATCTCTGGGCGGGGCTTTTGAACGAACAGGGCGAGACGACGCTCCCGGCGGCGCGGCGCGTTATTTTTACGGCGCCCATAAAAGCCCTGAGCAACGAGCGTTATATGGACTTGCGGCGCATGGGCTTCGACGTCGGGATAGAAACGGGCGACTTCAAGCGCAACGAGAGCGCTCAGATAATCTGCTGCACCCAGGAAATATACACCATGAAATATACGGAAGAGCCCGACCAGATGCTTGTGGTCGACGAGTTTCACTATATCTTCAGCGACTCGGACAGGGCCCGCACGTATATAGACGGAATCCGCCGCACGAACCCCAAAACCTTCATGCTCGTCATGTCGGCGACGTTTGGCGGAGCCTCCTCCGTCGGACGCTATCTCGCAGACCTCAGTGACCGTAAATTTTTGGTTCACGAGAGCCGCGAGCGCATGACGCGCCTCGTGTTCACGCCGGACAAACCGGTCAAGTTCGACAACATTCATGACGCCCTCGTTTTTCAGTTCTCTCAAAAAGGGGCTTTCGACGCCGCGTTTCAGATTGCGCGCACGCGCGGCAAGCTACCGCGCGCGAGTTTGTCGCGCCTCGAGGAATTAGCCGCTATTTTGGACGTCACGAAGATTCAGCCTCCGCTTTTGTGCGGAGTGGGTGTTTATCACGGCGGAATGTTCCCCAAAGAAAAACTCTTGGTGGAGGCCGCGTTCAGAGAGCGCCTGTTGGATGTTGTCTGCGGGACCAACGCGCTTGCGCTCGGCGTGAATTTGCCGGCTCAGTACGCGGTGTTCGCCCAGCTTGTCCAGTATCACCAGGGCGGGCCGATAACGCGAAACGAATTTTTGCAGATGGCGGGGCGAGCCGGCCGCAAGGGGCTCTTTGACCCAGGCTTTGTCACGTGGCTCAAGGATTCTCCGTTTGAGAGAAACGGCGTCGATACGGGAAAGATTTTTCGCCGTCTGATGGACGGCGCGCCTGAGACGGCAGCCGTGACGCTTCGCCCCTCATACGGAAGGCTTTTACGTAAACACGTCTTGGTCGAGGACGAGGCGGAGTACATAGCGCGCTACTCCATGCCGGAGGGCGACATAAGGATAATCACGGAGATACTTAACTCGGGGCTTCGCAAGATAGACAGAGTGGTGCGGAAGCTCGTGCACGGACAAGAACGAAACCGCTACCGCTCTATTTTGGCCGCGATATGGTACGACGAAATGGAGATAGACGAAAATTTAGAGATGGCCATGCTGTTTTTCGAGGAACCCACCCCCTCAGCACTTATGGCCGCCCAGATGGTGCTGCCTTACGAGCGAAATTACCTGCAAGCGCTTCTTAAAATCAAGCGCTTCTCAAACAACCTACCCAAAGGCTTTCAGTTCCGCGCAATAAGTGACCTGAACAACACCGTCGACGAGATAGACCCCACTATTTACGGCTTCGAGGAGAAGATGGGCGAGATAGAGACAAGCCGGTGACAATGGGCAAGCGCGTCACAACGCCATTATATTTTAATGGCCGAAAAACTCCGCTAAAACGCTCGGCAGGTCGTCAAAATCATAGCTTCCAACCATAGCCCCGTCTTTGAAAAGAACGGCCCCGACGGGCGTACCGGCTATGCCGTACCGCGCGTGGGCCGCTTCCTTGGGGCCGTTGACCTCGCAGCCCATGACGGCCACGGTCGTCCCGTCCGGAAGGCCGGATATGAGAGGCTCGACCAATTTGACTAACTTCATGACGTCGGCCCTGCGCCGTCCGCAGGTGGGGCACGATATGAGGTTAGTTCCTCTTTGTCTAAGCTCAAGCGAGCGCAAGATGGCGTAGCCGACCCTCACCTCGCGCTCCGGTTCGTCGGTCAAAGAAACCCTCAGAGTGTTCCCTATGCCTTGGCTCAAAAGAACCGCGATCCCGCTCGCGCCCTTGACGACCCCGCCGTCGCCGGGTCCCGCCTCCGTTATCCCTATATGCGAGGGCAAGTCGGGATACTCTCGCGACAGGAGGCCGTTGGCCCGTACGGTGTCGGGTACGGACGAGCTTTTGGCCGACAGGATAATATCGTTAAAGCCGTGATTCGACAGCAAATCCGCCTGCTCCTTCACGGCCAAAAAAAGAGCAGCCGCGCTGTCGCCCTTCGCTTGTTCTATGTGGCGGCCCGCAAGAGACCCTCCGTTGGCCCCTATACGGATAACTACGCCTCCGCCTTTGGCCGTGTCGATAACTTCCGTGAGCTTATGCAGCGGCATATTTCCGGGGTTTATTCGGATGGAGGCGCAGCCGGCTCTCATGGCGGCGAGGGCTAAATCGGGGTCGAAGTGAATGTCGGCCATAAGGGGCAACGAAGTATGATCGATGAGCCACTTCAGAGGCTTCTCCAACTCGCTCGCCGGGAAAGCCACCCGCGCCAGTTCGCAGCCTTCACACAAAAGCCGCTCGCACTGAGCGCGGCATTTTTCCATATCCTCAGGCGCGCTCGATAGCCTCTCTTTGAGCATGCTCTCGACGCGGACGGGAGCGCGTCCCCCGATTGTGAGAGTGCCTATTTTAAGCTTCCGCGTCATTATGGCTGCCTATTCTACAAAAAACAGCCTGTAAATATCCTGCCATGTCACAAAGGCCATGAGCGCGATAAGCAAGACAAACCCGGCGGTATGAATCCAGTTTTCCACCTTCTCGGGCAGCCTTCGGCGTAAAACAATCTCGAGCAGCACAAAGAGAATCCTTCCGCCGTCGAGCGCGGGTATGGGAAGCAGATTGAGAAGCCCCAAATTAAGGCTTATCATGGCCAAAAACGCCGCGAAGCTCCAGACCCCTTCGCGCATAGCCCTGCCCGACATAGACGCTATGCCTACCGGACCCGTGACGTCCATCTCCTCTTTTTGCGTTATCCAGTCCCATATGGCTCTATACATCATGATGGTCAGCCGCCATGTGTATCCGGCGGCGTTTTGGATAGCGCCTGAAGCCGTATAACGCTCTAATATCGGCGTCACGCCGAGCATGGGGTATCCGTGTTCTTTGCTGACGGGAATGGTTATTTTAAGGTCGAACTTTTTCCCATCCCGCTCGATGACGAGATCGACATCGCTCGCCGCCGCAGCGGCCGAACGCAAAGAAGACGACATTTCGCGCCACTCGGACACGGGCTTGTCCCCGACCTGCACGATACGGTCCCCCGTCCTGAGCCCTGCCGACTCGGCGGGATAGCCCTCCATTATCTCACCTATCTGGGTGTCGTCCATCTTAAGATAACCGTGCCCATAAAGGAAAAACGCCGTGAGAAGCAGTGCCAATATGACGTTGTTGAGAGAGCCGTCCAATAAAATCAGAAAGCGTTTCCACGCGGGCTGCTCGTTGAACCCCATACCGGCTATGACGGCCTCGCCTTCCTCGTCCTCGCCCATTCCGGCTATACGGCAAAACCCGCCTACGGGGAACACGCGCCACGACCAAATCATAGCGTTATCTTGACGCCCCGGATTATGCGCGGACGTTTCTTTTTTTATGATAACCGGCCCCATGCCCAGAGCGAACTCGTGAACCTGAACACCCAAAAGCCGGGCCGTTATGTAATGCCCGTACTCATGAACCAACACACATATGCCTATAACGATTACAAAAGAAATAAAGCTAACCATTAAACGACGATCTCCTTTATACTTTAATATATTTTAAATTATAAATTATTTTTTCAAATTACCCGGGCGACGCAATGTCTATTATAGTCTCAATATTAAAAAATATCGCGATTACGTGCTATAATCAATTGCGCGAAAATTAGAGACTTGCGCGGTATGCCGCGCATAGGGGAGGCTCTTTTGTGAAGCATATACGCGCTGTTTATCCGGGTTCGTTCGACCCCATAACGAATGGACATATCTACATAGCGGAACGGGCCGCCGCCGTCTTCGACGAGCTGGAGGTCAGTGTGCTCATCAATCCGCAAAAGCAATCCACTTTTACGATGGACGAGCGCTGCGAAATGGCCAAGGAGTCGCTCGCCCATCTTGCCAACGTCACGGTGAACCATTTTGGCGGCCTATTGGTCGATTATATGAAACAACGAAAGGCCCACGTCATTATCCGGGGGCTTCGCGCCATGTCCGACTTCGAGTACGAGTTTCAGACAGCCCTTATGAACAGGCAGCTATCGCCCGACATAGAGACGTTTTTCATAGTGACGGACGCGCAGTCTTCTTATATTTCAAGCAACGCCGTGCGCGACATCTACAAGTTCGGCGCGGTTGTTCCCGATATGGTTCCGCCAATCGTGGAGCGGCGCCTAATCGAAAAATTTCACGGCGCCGAATAGCCGAAACAAGACATGCACGGTCAAATCGGCAAATACAAAATTCTCGACCTGCTCGGCGAAGGCGGCATGGGGACGGTCTACCTCGGGCAGCACGATATGCTCGGACGCCTCGACGCCATCAAGGTTATGCGCCGTGAATTCAGCGACAACGCCGAATTTCGAAAGCGCTTTCGCCGCGAAGCCAAAGCGACGGCGTTGCTTAGGCATCCTCATATTATCCAAATCCATGACATGGATGTTCATAGAGGCGACGACGGGGAGGAGGAATTTTATTATATCTCCATGGATTTTGTTTCGCCGGACGGCGAGCGCGGACATAGCCTTCAGGATGTTATAAATGACCTTGGGGAAAACTTGTTAGACCCCGCGCGAATAGAGAAATTTTTCGCCCAGCTTTGCGGCGCTCTCGCCCACGCGCACTCAAATGGAGTGCTTCACTGCGACATCAAGCCCGCCAATATTCTCTTGGACTATGAAGACAACGTCAAACTCTCCGATTTCGGGCTTGTCAAGACGATAGACACAACCTTGTTTAAAAGCAGTATCGGAGCCGGAGACACGTACCTTGGAGACGCCAACCGAATCAAGAGCGTCGAGGGGAGCTTTTTATATATGCCTCCGGAGGTTCAGGAGGGAAAAGAATGGACAAAAGCCGGAGATGTCTATTCTCTCGGTGTTGTCGCGTACCAGCTTTTGACCGGAAGGCGCCCTGTAGGCCGCTGGAGGAATCCATGCGAATTAGTGGAGGGCTTGCCGTCATGGTGGGATACCCTGCTTGAAAAATGCTTAGAGGGAGAGACTAAAGACCGGTACGCAAGCGGCGAAGATCTGCTGACCGCGTATGACGGGCGTTTTGCTGACACCGAAAAAGAGCGCCCCGCAAAAGAACAGGCGAAGACGGCCGAGCGAGAACGTCTAGAAAAAGAACGCGCGGCGGAGGCTAAGAAACAGCGTATTGAGCGGGAGCGCGTAAGCGTCTTCGCAAATACGAAATCTAAAATAAAAAAAGGATCCGAAATAGTAATTTCAGCAGGTAATTATCACACAGTGGGCTTAAAGTCGGACGGCACGGTTGTTGCTGTGGGAAATAACAACAATAAGCAGTGCGACGTATCCGAATGGCGTGATATTGTAGCGATTTCAGCGCGTTATTCTTACACAATAGGCCTGAAGTCAGACGGCACAGTCGTTACTGCGAGTGGTAGTGACTATTATAAGCGGAGCAACGCATCCGAATGGCGTGATATTGTAGCGGTTTCAGCGGGTGGAGATCACACAATAGGCCTGAAGTCAGACGGCACGGTCGTTGCTGTGGGAGATAACGAATATCAGCAGTGCGGCGTATCCTACTGGCGTGATATTGTAGCGGTTTCAGCGGGTTCATTACACACAATAGGTTTAAAATCAGACGGCACGGTTGTTGCCGTGGGAAGTAAATACTGTGAGCTGCGCAACGTATCCGAATGGCGTGATATTGTAGCGGTTTCAGCGGGTGCTGTTCACACAATAGGCCTGAAGTCAGACGGCACGGTTGTTGCTGTGGGATGTAACAACGATGGGCAGTGCGATGTATCCGAATGGCGTGATATTGTAGCGGTTTCAGCGGGTCATTCTTACACAATAGGCCTGAAGTCAGACGGCACGGTTGTTGCTGTGGGAGATAACGACTATAAGCAGTGCAACGTATCCGAATGGCGTGATATTGTAGCGATTTCAGCAGGTGTTCATCACACAGTGGGCTTAAAGTCAGACGGCACGGTTGTTGCTGTGGGGTATAACGAAGACGGGCAGTGTAATGTGTCCAAATGGCGTGATATTAAGGTCTATTAAACAAACACGGGCGGCCGAGGGCGGCCGCCCCTACCTCCACGACAGGGCCCATTAGTTCATCATGCTCTGAATTTGGTCCATAGGCAAACCTGTACTCTTAACGACAATATCCAGCGATATGCCATTGGTAAGCAAGTTGCGGGCCACTTCGAGCTCGCCTTTTTCCATGCCTTCAGTCGAGTAGACAGTCTCGACACTCCTTCCATCAATACTTACTGAGTGAAGGTATTGTCTACTGCCCCTCACAGAACCGTACTTGCGGTTTTCCCGCATACGGCTCTTCAAATCGGCTTCGGTTCAAAAGTCCATATTGGCTGATTGATACCTTATATCCTTCAGTTGGTTCCTTCGCATTTGCTGTGGGAACAAGAATATACAGAAAAGCGTATACAAAAAGAGAGTGGGAGAGTTTATACTGAAGCCCAGCTTTTAGAGATTGGGGAGAAAGAGAATGGGAAGTCCTTACAAAACGAGCAGCCGAGAATATCGTATCTTTGAAGCCGCGTTAGACATCCATGAACCTTGGGAAATCAAAGAAGTTCGCCTTGATTATGGCAGACGTCGCTTGGATATTATCTTGGATTTTCAGCTCGGAGCAGAATTTTCCTGCAGTCAATGCGAAAGAACCGAAAGGTTTAATCGGTATCGCAATACATGACTACAAAATGTGGATAGCTTCTATAAAGTGTTTATTTGCAAGGGTTTTTATTTTGGGTAGGTGAATTTCCGCTGTAACATTCGGGAGTACTCGTTTTGTGTGAAAACAGCCCCCGTCACTATGCCTGTGGCATCGTCGATAAAAGCGTGCAGAACGAAGGCGCTGACTTTTTCTCCGAGCCACGCATAAGGAGTGGCGTCCGTCTGCCATAGCATACCTTCCTGAGTGCATCGTTCATGCGGCTTATGTTTCTTTGGGCGTCGCTTTACTGTTCGTTTGCTCTCCTTTCCGACCGCTTTCAAAATGCGTCCTACACTGGAAGCGCTCAATTTAATGTTCTCGTGCTCGCTCAGCAATTCAGAAAAGTGAGTAGAATTACTGTCGTTGTATTTTTCGCTATATAAACGCGCCACTTCTGACTTGAGCTCCTCCGATAATGCGCACTCTGACTTCCGCCCCTTTTCCGCGTGAACGACTCCCGTCTCTCCTTCCTTTGTGTATTTCGCAAAGATTCTTCGCACCTGTCGCTTCGTCAGGCCCAGTGTTTCCGCCGCCTCCTTCCGGCTCATGCTGCCCTGTTTCACGAACTCCATCATTTTTATCCGCGTCAATTCTTCCCGATAAGCAGACGATCAATGACGAAGGATAAGCAGCGAACCGGCAAAGCATGAGCCGTGTGAGTCGCTTAGAGAGAAGAGCGATTATAATAACGATAACAGGTGTTCCGAAGTATCGTCGATACTCGAAACCCTTCCGAATTGGACTGCTTCAATGCGATGATATATTTACAAGAGTGTGATTGCTCCAAATCACGGAGCCGGAAGCGAAAGGCGGTATCGATGGAAAAGCGGAATTACTCAGCGGTCTTTAAACAAGTCGGCGAATTGAGCCAGGCGGAACGCGCGGCGATGGCCCGGTTGTATTTGACATATTATGACAACACGGACGAGGCGACGTTTTTTCGGGATCTGATCGAAAAAACCGAAGTCGATGTTCTTTATCGAAACGGGGTATTGACCGGTTTTTCTACAGTGTTGCTCTATGACGCAGAATGGCTCGGTCAGAAGGTGCGCGTCGCGTATTCCGGCGATACCATCGTCCGGCAGGACTGTTGGGGCCAGCAGTCCCTTCCAGCGGCATGGCTCAGGCGAATGGGAAAATTTCGAGCAGAAGAGCCTTCCACGCCTCTATATTGGTTTTTGTTGGTGAAAGGCCATCGAACTTATCGCTTTTTACCCTCTTTCGCCTACGCGTATCACCCCGACCCTAAACTCATCCGCCCAGACCTGAAGTCGTTGGCGGATGAACTTGCTGCGCGCAAGTTCGGCAAAGATTATAACCGGGTTACGGGAGTCGTCGAGTTCAAACGTTCGCTCGGCAACCTGAAAGAGGAAATTGCGTACCCCTCCGAAAGAGAAGCGCGAAACCCGGCAGTGCGATTTTTTTTGGAGAAAAATCCGGGGTATCAGCGAGGTCACGAGCTGGTATGTTTGTGTCCCATTGCGGCCGACAACCTGAAACCTTTCGCGAGAAGAATTTTCGAGGAAGAGTCATCATGAAAACAGGCTGGGAAAAACTGATAACCGCCGCCCGGACGGTGGAATCGGAACGCGCCGGAGCCCCGTCCTGGCTTCAAACCTGCATAGAGTACAACGCGGCTACGGAATACGGACGCGCTTATGGGTTCAAAAACATATGTGATGTGGACGATTATCGAACACGAGTCCCCTTGACGGTCTACGAAGACTTGAAGCCTTTTATCGAAAAAATTCTGGCGGGGACGGCGGACGTTTTGTTCGCGGGAAGCCCCATAGCCTTCGAAAAAACTGGAGGCAGCGGCGGAGGAGAGAAAATCATCCCCTACAGCCGCGAAAGTCTGCGGGACTTCAGAAACGCGCTTTTACCCTGGATTGCGTCCCTTGCCGGGATTTACGGTTTAGGCTCGGGGAGAGCGTATCTGGCCGTCAGTCCCGCCTTGCGTACAGCTCAAAACTCGCCGTCAGGCGTTCCCCTCGGTCTGCCGGATAGCGCTTATCTCGGAAAAGACGCAACGGCGGCCATTTCGGAGCTCTCCGTGGTATCACAAGACACGGCAGCTCTGACCTGTTTTGACGAATGGCAGCTCGCCACCCTGTACGAATTGCTGCGGGCGCCTGATCTGGAAATGATCTCTGTCTGGAGTCCCACTTTCATGTCCTCTCTCATGGAAGGCGTCCATCTCAGGAAGCCGGAATTATTGAAAATTTTCCGTGAAGGAGGTACTATAGGAGGACGGGGCGCGCCAAGCGACAATCCGGCGAGAAGACGCCTCGAATCTTACGGTGGAGGCGACGCTTCGGTTTTGTGGCCTGATTTGAAACTTGTCAGTTGTTGGACGGATGGTTCCTCCGCCCCCTACGTTGCAGCTCTGTCCAAGCGTTTTCCTCACGCCGCGATGCAGGGTAAAGGGCTTTTGCTTACGGAAGGCGTCGTCACCGTTCCCGACATCTTTGGACGTCCTCTGCTCGCTCTGGGGAGCGGGTTCTACGAATTTCTGGACGAAGACGGGAATTCGCGTCTTTGCCATGAACTGAAAGAAGGAGAAACTTACGAGGTCATCATGACCACGTCTGGGGGATTGTACCGCTACAGAGCCGGAGATTCGGTGCGTTGTACCGGATATGCCGAGAGCACGCCGGTTTTGCGTTTTGCCGGCAGGTGCGGGGTCTTTTCAGACCTGACGGGCGAGAAGCTGTCCGACGCTTTTGTCCTAGATTGTTTGATACGAGCCGAGTGCGAAGGGATGCTGATCCCTAGAAGCCTTCCTGAACCGGGATACCTGCTGCTCACGGAGGAGAAATGTGGTGACGACAAATTGATGCGGCTGGAGGCCGCTCTGCGGCGCAACCCACAGTACGCCTATGCCAGAGAGATGCGGCAACTGCGGCCTTTGAGCTTTCGGCGGATAGAAAATCTGGCGAAGCGTTATGCGGATTGTGCTTTTTCTCAGGGAAGGCGGCTGGGTGACGTTAAAATCCCCGCTTTGTGTACGGACTCGGAATGGATGAAGGAGGCGCAAGGATGAAAATCGCGCTCATATCTCCCAAAGGACCGCTTTATCGTCATCGGGGTGGGATTTTCGTCAAATCCCTGCGCTATCAGCCTTTGACTTTGCCCGTGCTCGCATCTCTGGTTCCCGAAGAGTTTTCTTCCGCCCCCATCGACATCTACGACGATGGTGTCGAGGACGTTCCGGAGGGCTTGACCGCCGACCTCGTGGGCATGACGGTTATCACGGGAAACGCGAAAAGGGCTTACGCGCTGTCCGATTCTTTCCGGGGCAGAGGGATTCCCGTCGTTCTGGGCGGGCCTCACGTGACCCTCCTTCCGGAAGAAGCGCTGGAGCACGCGGACGCCATTTGCGTCGGATATGCCGAAGACGCTTGGCCGGAACTGCTCCGGGACTTCGTCTCAGGTGGTATGAAACGCGAGTACAGGCAAGCGGAGGATTTCAGCCTCGAACGGCTCTTGCCTTATCCCAGGCGCGACCTGATGTCGCCGAAACGTTACCTGACTCAAGCAGTATTCGAGGCGAGCCGTTCCTGTGTACATGACTGCGAATTCTGCGTCGCGCCGACGGCTTGGGGGCAGAGGCAATATAGAAAAAACATCGGGCAGCTCGTAAATGACATCCGCAACGTAGGGATGCGGCAGATTCTTTTTGTGGACCTCAATCTGATTTCGGACCTGGAATACGCGAAAGAACTCTTTCAAGCTCTGGTTCCTCTGAACGTGGAGTGGTTCGGGCTCTCGACGCTCATGATCGCCCACGAACCCGAGTTGATGACATTGATGGCAAAAAGCGGCTGCAAGGGGTTGCTGTTGGGATTCGAGGCTCTTTCCGGCGATTCTCTGGGCGATGTCCACAAAAATTTCAACGCCTCCGTCGATTACGGCAGACTGGTGCACGACCTGCACAAACTGGGCATCGCGGTTCAGGGTTGTTTCGTCTTCGGGCTGGATCACGATGACAAAGACGTCTTCGACAAAGCGGCGAACTGCGCCATCGAATGGGGCATCGACCTGCCACGCTTCTCCATTCTCACACCTTTCCCCGGTACGCCGCTTTTCAAGCGTCTATCGAGCGAGAGACGCATTCTCACCCGGGATTGGGAGCTTTACGACGGGCAGCACGTTGTTTTTCAGCCCGTGAGAATGACGCCCGATGAACTCCTGCGAGGCCACGAGCGCGCTTGGAAAAAAGTCTATGGCTGGAGTGGAATGGCGCGCCGCCTGCGCCGGGCCGGAAATTATTCGCTCCTGAAGTTGAGCGTGAACTTTGGATACCGCTTTTACGCTCATCGGCTGCGACGCTTTTATACCTGCGACGTTCCTTTGAGGCCGAATCAAACTCCGCTCCGGATGCCCGACGACAAGGGAGGACAGTGAAACGTGAACAACAAATTCAGATTGACCCTCATTCACCCTGCTATGGGGCATAAACCCGGAGAACCCTACATTCGGGCCTGGCAGATGGAGACTCTGCCCATCGCTTCCATCGCGGGGCTGACCCCCGATGACGTGGAGTTGTCCTTTTTCGATGACCGGATGGAACGAATTGATTACGACAAGCCCTGCGACGCAGTCGCTCTGAGCGTCGAAACATACACTGCCAGACGCGCCTATTCCATCGCCGCAGAGTACCGCAAACGCGGAATTCCTGTAGTTATGGGCGGTTTTCACGCTACGCTGATTCCGGACGAGACGGCGCTCCACGCCGACGCCGTGGTCATTGGAGAGGCCGAGGACCTGTGGCCGCAGATTGTGGAAGATCTGCGCCGCGGAAAACTTCGACCGTTCTATCGTTCTGAAGGACGCCCGTCCTTGGAAAAAATTCATCCGGACCGTTCTGTGTTCCGGGGCAAAAAGTACCTTCCCGTCACATTGATCGAAACGGGGCGGGGCTGTAAATACGCCTGCGAATTTTGCGCCATCGGCGCCTTCTTCGCCTCCACTCGGCGTCAGCGCCCTCCGGATGCCGTGATGAAAGAAATTTTGTCTCTGAAAAACCAGACGCGTCTTTTCTTTTTTGTGGACGACAATTTTGCCGCCGACCCGGCAGCCGCCGTAGCGCTGATGGAAGAGATGAAGCGCCTCGGGAAGCGCGGCATCCGATGGGTTACGCAAATGAGCCTTCCAGCGGCTCTAGATGAAGAGTTTCTCGTTCTGATGCGCCGCAGCGGGTGCATCGGTATCCTGGTGGGGTTGGAGAGCCTGGAAGAAGGCAACCTTTCAACCATGAACAAGAGCTTCAACGCGACCGCTCGGGACCAAGCCTTGAAAAACCTGAACCGTCACGGGATCGCTGTCTACGGAACTTTCGTATTTGGATATGACGAAGACGTGAAGGAGACGTTTGACAAAACCGTCGATTTTGCCGTTGAAAACGGTTTCTACATCGCCGCCTTCAATCACCTGACGCCTTTTCCGGGCACACCCCTCTACAGGCGTCTCGAAGAGGAAGGACGTTTGAAGTATGACGCCTGGTGGCTGAACGAGCGCTACAGGTACAATGATCTGGCGTTTTATCCCAAGCGCATGACGCCCGAGGAAGTTTCCCGTTGCTGTGTAGACGCCCGGCGCAGGTTTTATTCTTGGAAGAATATTTCCCGCCGGCTCAACAGGGCGAATCTGGGAGAATTTTTCAAGCTGTGGAACTATTTGCCCATCAATTTGATGCATCGCTGGGATGTACTGGCCAGGGACGGGCATCCTCTGGGAAATGAACACTCTTCCTGAAAGCTCATATTTTCGCCGCGCCGGTATTCTTTACCGCTTGGGGGCGCCGGAAGACGACGCCGAAATGCGCGCCCTTCTGCGGGAAGCCTCTATGGAATCTGAGATAACAGCATCTTTGGAGCGAGAGCCTTCCTGTTTCGAGCGCAGCGAAACTCCGGGGCGTTTTATCCCCATCGTCGCTCGAAGCGAAACCCCTCCCCATGATTTGATCGCGATGTGTACCTGTCATTTTATGCCGGTTTACGCTGAAGGAAAGGCCGTAAACGCCTGTTACCTAGGAGGCCTGCGTCTTAGTGGGAAATATCGGGGACGGGCTGGAGTTTTAAAAGGAGGATTTGAATCCATTCCCATCCTGCTTCCAGAGGCGCGCAGATCGCCTGTGATCTTCACCAGCGTCGCCCGGGACAACCTGCGGGCGAGAAGGATTCTGGAAGCCGGACTGAACGGGATGCCGGAATACCGTCTCCTCGGAGATATGGAAACTTTCGCCGTCAGCGTTCGACGTGGGAAAAATTATGGACTGCTGGAACGGGCGCGACCCTCCGACGTGGGTGAAATAGTGGCTTTTCACAATGAGATTGCGGCAAGCGGCGCACTTTCACCCGTTTTGGACGAGGAATGGCTGAACCGCACCGGAGCCGATGGGGAAGCGCTGTTCCGCAGATTCCTCATTCATCGTGAAAACGGGCGTATCGCCGCTTGTCTCGCGGTGTGGGATCAGCGGCGCTACAAGCAGATCGTAATCAAAAAATACGGCCAGCCCTTGGCATCTCTGCGCCCTTTCTGGAACATCTGGGCGCGGTGCGCCCGAAGACAGCCTCTGCCAAGCGCGGGGCGGCGGCTGGAACAGGTGTTTCTCGCTTTTCTGGCCTTCGCCCCATCGGTCGCCGACAGGGAAGTCTTCTTCATCCGCGAGGCGCTGTTGACGGCACAGGCGCTTAACGCCGATTCCGCCCTATTCGGTGTCTTGCCGTCCTCGCCAAGCCGCGAAAGATTGAAATGCGCGCTGAAACCCTACATTTACGGAACTCGCATCGAATCGGTGGAACTTCGTGGGGGCTCTCCCCTGCCGCTTCTCGGAGTCGTGCACCCGGAGGTGGCTTTACTGTGAAAACGAAAAAAATTATACTGCTTCGATCCAATATGGGAGATTATCGCTCGTTGTGCGCTTTCCCTCCGCTGGTTATGGACATCCTGGCGGCCCGGATGACTGAAAGTTTCGAAGTTCGGTTTACGATGACAAGGCCGAAGAAATCCCTTTGAACGAGCCCACGGATCTGGTAGTCATGTCCGTGAAAACTTTCACGGCCCGGCGGTCATATCATCTTGTGGACCTTTACAGAAAGCGCGGTGTTCCGGTGGTTATGGGAGGACATCGCCCCACTCTGCTGCCCGACGAAGCCCTGCGCCACGTCGGTTGGATTGCCTTATGAGTTTCCGGGTCAATCCTGTTCGCCGTTATGTGGACGTGACGGTTTTCGGTGTCTGAGTGAACTATCCAGACGGCCTGACAGTCCTGTAAATCAAGCTCTTTCAGGGTGATTTTCACAGCTTTGTCAACCTGAGCGTTTACAGGCAGCTCCATCTCACGCCACGACAGGATGATGTGCATGAGCGGGTCTTTACAGCGGGGGTTCATAAACGCCAAGGATTCCATTTCCTCCGCCGCTGATTCGCAAAAATAAATGTTTTGCGTACCGACGTATTCGGCGCGGGAGTCTCCTCGCTCGTTTTTCGCGCAGTAAGAGATCAGGGACTTGAAGCTGCTTTGCCCGTCGCGTCTTGGGTCGCCGATTATACCTATCATGGGGCTTGCTTCTTCGAGGGTGGTGTATCACGGTGTTGTTCTGTGAGAACGCGGACGTATGCCGATAAGTCCCTTATCCGTAATTCCCGCCTTTTTCTGTAACCTTTAAGATTCTGCATAATTTTTGCGGTATTTATGCGATATTGTTGACATGTGAGGTATGAATCGCTATATTATAGGTTATATAAAATATGTAATACCAAGTTGCATTCAACATATTGAGAATAGGGGATTAATTATCCGTTTAGTCGTGATATATCAACGGTTTCTAAATAGATTAAATCCCCATAGATTGCAGATTGGTATAACCTATATGAGGAGTAATATGTCACGTAAACCTATCGCAGAAAACTTTATACACTTCCAAGAGCGGGAAAACGGGCGCAGGTACGCTAAGTTCTGCCCCGCCGACCGCAAGCATGGTGGTAAAGA
>BOCC01000026.1 GCA_026002715.1 Synergistales bacterium | reverse complement strand
ATTGCCTGCCGGCTTCGCGAAACTGAGTATGATAACAACGGATATTGCGTCGGCCCTGAGAGACGCTGAAATTGTCATTGTAGCCGTCCCTTCCTACGGGGAAGCTCACGCCGCGGAAGTTTGCGCCCCTTATCTGAAAACGGAACAGCACGTTTACCTTTCTTCGGGGTATATGTATGGCAGTTTGGAATTCTCCCAAACGCTTAAAAAAAACGGAAACTATGGTAGAATTGCTATTTCAGAGATGAATAATACTATTTATGCGGCTTTTAAGACCGACAGTATTACCATATGGGCCGGTGGTTACAAGCACGGCCTCGGTGTTTCAGCTTTTCCCGGTAAAGAAGCCCTCGCTATGGTCGAGAAATTCAAAATTCTTTATCCGGAGGTCGTACACTTCGAGAACATTGTTAAAACGGGGATATCCAACCCTAATCCCTCTTTGCATACCACAACGGTTGTTTTTAACGCCTGCTATGTTGAACGCAAAGCCGAGGTCTTGCTTTATCATGACGGGGAACACCTGAGCGCAATGAGTGAAGCCGTTGAAAGAGTGAATGAGGATATGGACGCGGAACGAATGGAACTTGTTAAGCGGGGGGTTTTTGATTTTTTAAGACCCTGGAAGTTAACGATTCGAGATTGGTATGGATATCAAGGCGTTAAAGGTGAAACGCTTTGCGAAATCATCAGCAGTCATCCTGGGCTTTCGCGAGGAAAACTTCCTAAAACTTTTGACCATCGCTATCTAACCGAAGATGTTACAGCGGGGTTGTTGCCTCTTGTTGAAATTCTTGAACGCTACGATATTGCATGTCCCACCAACAAATCCGTGGCGCACTTGGCGTCATCTCTTTCGGGCATCAATCTCCGCACGAAAGGGCGAACGTTACACAGCTTGGGGTTAGATAAGCTATCCAACAAAGATCTGTTTCGTTATCTGTACGATGGAGATTTGTAAAAAATTTCAGCGTTTTTCGTCAGGGCAAACGCACAAAAAACCACACTCAGAACTTGAACTTATAGAAAAGGAGCAAACAACTTCCCTAAACGCCGTCATAGCGCGTTCGGGAGTGATGTCGGCCAAGCAGTCAATCGGGCAGTTGTAATCGCGGCAGCCAGCTTTTGGGCAGCTTACGCGCACTTCTTTGAACCATGGCATACGAAAATTCATTTTGTAGGCGTCCGTCACGCCGAAAAACCCCAACGTCGGCGTCCCAACGAGCGCGGCGAGATGTAGAGGGCCTGTGTCATTGCCCACAGCGAAGGCGCAGGACTGAACCACGGCGGCCATCAGAGGAAAGGGAGTTTGCCCGACTAAATTTAAGACCGCGGGGCTTTTTAGGGCACTCTCTATCTCGTGAGCCGTCCGCGCCTCTTTTTCCCCATGTCCGTTCAGAACTATACCCCAGCCCTCCGCGGCTAAGGGAGACAAAAATTCAATCCAGTGACGAACCGGCCAGAACTTCTGCGGCTTGCTGGCCCCGATGACGGCGAAAAGTTTTTTTTCGGGCAAGGAAGTCAGAAGAGATTGCGCCTTTTGCTTGTCATTTTCCGCCGTGAAAATAGACGGCTCGTCGCGCGAGACGAAGTCCACGCCAAGCGCGTCAAGATACTCCCAATGCGTCGTCAGATAGGCGAACTGCGTTCCTCGGTTGTATCCCAGCCGAATGGGAACGCCGCTGAAAAGCGATACAAGAGCGGCGGCTGAACCTCTGTGTACGCTGATAAGATATTTATAACCGGACGAGCGAATTTGCCGCAGGACGCGAAAATAATCCATCGGATGTTTTTTGATGTCCCAAAAGATAAGGTCGTCAATATAAGGCTGATTTGCAAGAATTTCTCCATATTCCGGGCGCGTCAGGAAAGAGAGCCGAACCCCCGGAAATTTTTTCGTAAAACGACGCGCTGACGCCGCTGCCTGCAAGACGTCGCCGAAAGCGCTGAAACGTATCCATAAAACTTTATCCCCGGGCTGTGGTCGGACTATGGACATTTTGTTCACCTCAAAATATATTTTTTATCGCCATTTTCCCCTCAATAACATGACCATTATAGTTTATAGGTATCCTTGAAAAGAACGGTCAATTATCCCCTCCAAGGCTGAGAATTTGAGTTGACATAACCGCTTTCCGCCACATCGTGCAGATAAACGTAAAAGTTCGCAATGGCCTCGACCTTTTCGCCAAACTCGATTTTTCCTGATTTCAGGCTGTACAAGCTGCCCTCACCCTCAAGTTCGTTGAGTTTTTGCAAGGTCTCAGCGGAGATTTCAAATATCTCGCCCTTCACGGTATCGCCGGGATTTTCTTTAATGCCGGGGAACGAGCCAAGGTCATATAGTGAATATCCGCTCAAAACGGCGTTTCCGACAAATTTGCTGTCTTGGAGATAGTATTTGTAATTACTCCTGCCGCACATCAGCGTTCCATAGACAAACGCATACATATGGCTACCTTCTTCAATACCGCGCACGAGGTCGGACGCTCTTTGGCTATAATTCGTACCCCACTCGTTTTGCAACTTTCTCTTTCGAGAAGCGTCTTTCAGATACTCCACGGTTTCATTGAATAACTCGGTAAAATCTGGGCAAATGTGCGGATAGGTCTTAACAAAACAATTCATATCAGCAAGTCTGAAAATGCTCATGCACTCCAGTATGCCCTCAATAGCCTCATACCCGTGCCCCCGAAACTTTCCCGATGTCGCCGCGAGTAACCCTTTGCGCAAGGTATCTGTAAAATTTGGCAGGCTCGCCATTTTCTCGGGCATATTGAGCATCGCCCTTGCCATAAAAGAGACCGTCAAATACGTAGGGGTATAGATAAAATCAATTATTGCTTCGTTTGGCATATTTTTCGGCTCGTCAAAACCCCAAAACAACGCGTTCTCATTGCGAGGCAGGGGGGTTCCGGTGCTGATGATAGTCTTTACGTAACCGACAACTTCTTCCTCGCTTGCCTTGCCGGAAACGAGGTATTCCAAATCGCCGCGCATCTTGGAAAGCATTTCCCCATACTCCGCCACCGAAGCCGTGCTTGACCTGTAAAATGTGTTCTCCATAATATCTTCCCCTCTCTGAGTTGTTGCTGTCTCAATCTTTATGGGATGATTTTAGCTTATGCAACACAAAAGCGATATGAAGCCCAGCTTCAAGATTCGGTAAGGTCTTCTTTTCTATAAGCGCTCCTTATTATGTTTTTGAATATGAGTGTACGCTCACCCTCGTCGCAGGTTATTTCAGCCGTGTCGTCATCATGTTTACCCCAGATTACCTTACAATTATTCAAAGACACGATTTTCCCGTCATCCATATATCTGACGAAAAAAATTCTCCCCTCGTTTTTAAGACAGTCCCACACTACACCTGGGCCTTCGATTGTTCCTGACTCCATTTCCGTGTAGAACGCATTCAAGTTCTTATCTTCGAGGTTTTTGTACCATTCGGGATTGTCCGATGGCGACTTGGTTGCTACACGAATAACCCTTTCTTTGGCGTAGTCTGATAACTGCTGCCATATCATCTTGGCGGACAATAGAGCGTGTTCTTTTAGCAGCCTGTCTTCGCTCATAAACTTTAGCCCTTTTAACGTAGCAATAACTTGACTTAAGTTGTAAGTGAGAAAAAAAGGGTGCGCCGTCGTTTCAAAATTTATACTCCCCTTACGCCCTTTACGACCCTTGACTCGCGATACATCTTTGACGATAAATGGTCTGCCACATATCTGCATCGGGTCGTCGGTGTTTCCGCGCAAACGCGCAATATCATTTTCAATATTTCTTACGCTTGTCCACAAGTCATCCGCTAAATCCTGAGCGGTTTTTTTGGGCACCTGCAATTCTTTAGCCAAATACATGATTCGCTCGAAGGAGTTCGATGTGTCGATCGGAGGAAAGTCAACGCTGACTTCGATTGAGTAGGGTTCATCTTTCAAAAACTCAATAAACTCCTTGAATATCTCAATCGCGCTCTTCTTATTACTGGTATATCCCCTCACAATCCCCTCAATTACGCCGCACAGGAGTTCGTTATCCAATTTTTGTTCACGGTCAGCGTTTGAAATATACGTACGCTTGGGTTCCTTGAGCTTCTTGGTTTTGGGGTCGAGCTTAGGCTCAGGCTTAGACTCAAATAAATTTTTGACCGTCTCTTTTGAAAACTTACGCTCAACATAATGATCAAGAAAATCATCAATTGCCGACTGTAAAGTTGCCATATCTTGGGTCATCTCCTCTTGGCAATGTGCCGATATTTAGTGCGTTTCCCTTATTCCAACACACCACGCTGTCGCGTTGATACGGTACGGACGGTTTGCTTATTATGCCGGTTTACCAATAGCTCCCATCGTTGTCTCGATAATCATAGTCACATACCAAACTATCCAGATAATCACCGTACTTACTAAACAATACCGCTTCCTTTTTCTGCAATTCTTCCGGCAAAAAGTTAAGCCTAAGTTTTCGCAGTTCTTCTGAACGGGCTTGTGCATAATCCCGAAAATCAGAGATAATATCGCTCAATCTCTCTTTCGGTGAACCATTGAGTCTTCGCATCTCTTCATAGCTGGGGTATGTTCCGTGACCGCTATACTTCAAGTAGTCCAACGCTATCTCAAGTATGCTGCGCTGTTTGTTCCATACTTCGTCTCCGGCGAGAGACAGCTTCCTATACCTTATGTAAGTAGCCAACGGAAGCCCTACAACATCGGCGAAGATGTGCATAAAGTGAAACTTGTCGTAGTAAATTTCCGGCGCTGCTACTATCTGCTCTGACGAAATATCACCGCTGACAGCCAGATTGGTGGGGGCGTAGAGCATCATTCCATCTCATTTAAAGCAAGTTCTGCGCAAACCCTCTGTGCCCTCGCGTCGAACAGGCATTGCTTATAAGGCCCACGGTCGGAATTACGATCCACAACTGTAATTCCAAGCTCTCGGCCTTTGTTGGTGGGTAGCTTCACTCCATCAACCGTTTCGAGATAGGTCGCCTCGATCAGTAGCTTGTTGAGCTTTATCCCACTGGTTTTAGGCTTGTCGTATCGCAAAAAGACGGCGTTCAAATTGTCCGCCACACGTGATATTTGTAAGGGTTCATCGCTGATTTCAATCTGTTCAAAGAATGATTCAGACGTGAATACGGGTGGCTTTTCTAACGGCGCGACATTTGGGGCTTCCCTGTTTAACAAATCAAGGAATCTCGCGCCGTACCTTTCTAACTTCACACGTCCGACGCCGCTGACGTTAAGCATCTCATCCTCGGCTTGGGGGTGTTTTTGGCACATGTCCACCAGCGTGGCGTCGGAGAAGACGATATACGCTTGGACGTTTTCTTCGCGCGCGATTTCTCCCCGTAATTCTTTCAGTTTGGCCAGAAGTTCTTCTGAAAGCGCATATTTGTGTTCCAAGTTTTGGTTTTTCGTGCGTCTTGTTTTTTCGGAAGGTTCGGCTTTGTTTTCGCGTATGGTCACAACCACGCCTCCGGACAGCACTTCGTAGGCTTTAGGCGTGACGCTTAAATATCCGTTGTTGTCACGAATAAAACCGAGAGAAGTCAGGCGGTTCACTATGGAACGGATATAGTGACGCGTCACGCCCTTCATAATTCCAAATGTTGACAAATCTGTGAAGTCGTCCGATTTGCCAAGCAGAATATTGGCGGTATGGGTGAACATGAGACTTTTACCTGCCCTATTCAGCCGCGCGATATTGGACAGAACCTTCTGCGCGTCTACAGTAATGTCTATTTCGTCGAAATCACCATCACAATTACCGCAGTTGCCGCAATCGTCTTCTATCCGCTCGCCAAAATAACGAAGTATGTATCGCCGCAGACAACCGTCCGTTTCGCAATACTCCTCCATCCGATTCAGTAGTTGGCGATTTCGGGCGACTTCATCCTGATTTTCGCTTTTGTTTATCAGATAGAGCGCGGTGTTAATATCTTTTCGGGCATAAAACAAAATGCAATCGCTTGACAAACCATCGCGCCCAGCGCGTCCCGCTTCCTGATAATAGCTTTCCACGTTCTGCGGCATGTTGTAGTGAATAACGAACCGCACATTAGATTTGTCAATTCCCATACCGAAGGCATTTGTGGCGACAATCAACCTGACGCGGTCATATAGAAAATCGTCCTGCGAGCTATTGCGCTCATCATCGGAAAGCCCTGCGTGGTAACGAGATACCGAGTAGCCGTCAGAGACCAACTTTTCAGTTACGCTCTCGACTTCCTTGCGGGTGGAGCAGTATATAATTCCTCTGCCTTCGTTCTCCCGCAGATACGCCGTCAGCGTGGAATACTTGTCCTGTGGCCGTTTCACATCAAAATATAGGTTTGGACGATCAAAGCTCGTCACCAAAGTAAGCGGCTCACGTAAATCCAATATTCGTAGGATGTCCTCCCGCACACGCGACGTAGCCGTCGCTGTGAACGCCGTCACAATAGGACGAACAGACAAGGCTTCCACAAATCGTGGAATGTCTAAATAACTCGGGCGAAAATCCTGTCCCCATTGAGAAATGCAGTGCGCCTCGTCCACAGCTATTAACGAGACCGACAAACTCTGCGCCAGTTGTAGTATCGACGGCGCAAGCAACCGCTCAGGCGCGACATAGATTATCTTATATTGCCCCTTGCGCGCTCTGTTTATCACAATTTCTCGTTGCGCGTCGGTAAGGGAACTATTGATAAAAGCGGCAGGAATCCCGTTTGCCACGAGTGCTTGCACTTGGTCGCGCATCAGCGAGATAAGCGGGGAGATGACCAATGTCACATGTGGCAGGATCATCGATGGAATTTGATAACATAATGATTTACCAGCGCCTGTTGGCATGACGCCCAACGCGTCCCGTCCGATTAGGAGCGCGTCAATGATTTCTGACTGCCCCTCGCGGAAGTCGTCATAGCCGAAATATTGCTTTAAGATTTCTTTTTTCATTCGAAAAATCTCCTCTCAATATTTACTATATACGGAGGACGTTACTGTTACTCCATAAAAAACCCCTGATATACAAAGGCAGATTTGATAGCTTCGCAATCACGCTCCGACACGCCAACTCTACGGACGGTTTTATACCAGCCTTTCTCTATAAATTCAGCCATAGTTTTGATGATAGATTCCGCCTCGGTTGGCTCTAACATAAACCGGCGACATTCTGAGCGCATGTTTTTTGCGTTAGCCCATCGCCCGCGGTTGCCGCATACCATTGCGCTTTCACGGTGTTCAATACTGGTCATTGGAGTTGGCGTTAGATCATAGGCAGGGGACAGCCGCCAATCATTGGCGGTATGCGCAATAAACGCGTGGTTGCGTGGGTGGTCGTCAGTATTGGAAATCAGAGCATTGAACACCATTCGCATAAACAATTGCCTCGCGTCTTCGTGTGGGGTGGTTGAAAATCGGCGTAATTCTTCTACCAGCGTAATATATGACCAGTTAGAACGGCTTGTAGGGCTATCATCTGTCCGCAACGCGGTCAAAGCGCTGAACATTCTATGGCGCAGATAGCCGTCTTTTGTATGTTCGCGGTCAAAGCGCTTGACCAATAAAACATCTTTGCCGCCTACGCGCTTTATCTTACTTTGCGCGACATTCAGGCCGCATTCTTGCGCCAGATTAAGCATGGCGTGTTCTACTATCGCATTGTTCCAGCGGTCTTTGTCCGAATTGAATTTTGCCAACCATAGATTATCTTTATCGGATACCACTGCCTTTGGCCTTGCGCCACCCATAGAGGTTCCAAGCAAAAGCAACTCTTCAACTTCTTAGAAGTCATTGTCTAACTCCGACTTTATGGATTTCTTTTCATGGACAGCGGCAAGGCGCAAGCCCTCGGTATCTTTCATGGGGGAGGCCATCTCACGCATATCGCCTATCAAATGATAAATCCAAAGTAGCCCCGCATATGTTGAAATGGCCGTCGTAGGCTTGCCTTTTTCCGCGAAGAAATGGCTTGCATAAAGCCTTTGAGCCGTTCGCCGTTGATGTTGATGTTGATTTGCTTTAATACTTTGGACTGCAATCAAGTGATTTACTTGCAACCCTTGCAAATGATCGTCGTCTTCAACTCTGACAATTACGGAAGCGGTGTCAACGCTCTCGACAGTGCCAAGCACTTCTTCCGGTTTGTAATCAAAAATATTCATATAGTCAAACCCCTTGTGTTTTTGCCTGCTTCCTTATATGCGCGGCGATTTTTGCATCCTCGCCTTTAATATGCCGAGTGAGCCAATGAATGACGACGGAATGAATCTTGCTATTCAATTTCTCCAGTGAAAGCTCAGAGTTGTATTCCTCAACCAGCGCCGCCGCGGTCACCTTAAAATCATCATGTATTTTTTTGTGCCGCTCGTAATCGGGAAAACCGTATTGCAGCTGCAACGCTTCTTCGTCCGCAAAATGTTTTACGGTATAGGAAGCCAGAAAATCAAGGGCTTTTTTAGGTACGTCGGCGTCTTTTCCGTTCATGCAGGCTTCCACTATGTCGCTTATCAGCTTAAACAGCTGTTTATGCTGGGAATCAATGGTTTCGTTTCCGGTTTCAAGCTCTTGAGACCACGCCAAACCATACTTCCACGATATTTTACCGTTGCTTGTCTCCATATTGTGCTCAGACCCTTTCTGCGTTTTATCGATAGCGTCTGTTGCCAATCTATCAGCGTGCAACACCGCTTACAAGGTCATTATTATAATACGAATATGTGAATAAATACGTAATATAGCGCAAAAACGTTACTGTCCAGCTGGGGCATCAGGTGAAATAAGAGAGCGTAAAGAATCCATGAGGTTCTCGCTGGACAGCGGCGTCAAGATAGAGACGCACATAAATAAACTTTATTTTCGTATTGACATAAATAAGAAACTAAAATATAATTCCTTGCGTTGTATATATTTATTTCGCGAGAGAGAGGAATGCAAGAATGAAGCGTTTTATGAATGGAATTTTGTTGTTCGCGTTTGTGTTGGGACTTATGTCTATATCTATGGGCCGCGCGTTTGCCGCCGCCGAAGGGGAACCTATCAAGATTGGCTATATAGCCACTCTTACGGGCGAGGGCGCGACTTGGGGGCAGCATGAGCGCGACGCGGCGCTGTTGGCCGTCAAGGAGATAAATGAAAAGGGCGGACTTCTCGGACATCCCGTAGAGCTTATCTGCTACGACATAAAGGCCAAGCCCGAAGAGGCCGTTATCGCCGTCAGACGGATGATCGACGAGGGCGTTATCGGCATCGGCGGTTGCAACTACAGCGGCATTCAGCTCGCGATAGCGCCCATCATCGACAAAGCCCAGATACCGAACATCGCCAGCACCGCCACAAATCCGGCCGTGACAGTAGACCAGGACACCGGCAAAGTTCGCCCCTACACCTTTCGCATCAACTTCACCGACGCCTATCAGGGGAAGGTCATATCGGACTACCTGATTCGTAAGCTCGGCGCTAAAAAATTGGCCATCATCGGCGACATAGGCGACGCTTACTCCGAGGGGCTGACCGAGTACCAGCGAAAGCAGGCCGACGCGTTGGGCATAGAGAACAAATTCTGGGCCTTCCGGGGCGGCGACGTGGACTTCCGCGCGCAGCTCACCGAGGCCAAGGCTTGGGGCGCGGAAGCCGTCGGCCTGACGATGCTCTATAAGGAGATGTCTTTGGTTATCAAACAAGCGGCGGAGTTGGGCTGGAAACCATATTTTATGGGCGGCTCGGGTTACAGCCCAAGCATGTTCGAGGTGGCCGGCGACGCGATGGAGGGGACTTTCTGGGTCTACGGACTGAGCGGAGCGGAGCCTTCCATTCAGGGCCTGATCGCCGCTTTTGAAAAAGAGTACGGGCATAAGCCTACTGAGCCCATGAACATGGCCTTCGGATATGACATAATCCAGATGTTCGCCCATGCCATAAAGACAGCGGGCGCGGCGGCGGGGCGCGTACCCACCGGCCCCGAACTGCGCGACGCCATAGAGAACACGAAAGACCTCCAAGTGACGCACTTCATTTGGACGGTCGACAAAGAGACTCACAATCCTCTGAACAAGCCCGGAATTATTCTGAGGGGTGACGCGAGTCAGGGAAAGGCCGTCTATTTGGAGAGCTGGGCTCCAGAGTCGAAATAGCCTATAGGCAAATTTGAAAGGTATTCGAAGGTAGCCGCTGGGACGAGTGAACGTACCTCGTCCCAGCGGCTCTCTTTGAGCAGCCGGCGCACTCCTGACGCGCTGATGGGTTGCGCCCGATGTTCTTTTCGCGGCTCTACCGCACACTCTACCCCGGCGTTCTTCAGCTCTTTTTGCATGACTGAGTTGTAGAGCGCCGTGACTTTGCTGAACGGCTCCTCCCCGACGTATCGCCGGGTTATGCCAAGATTGTTTGCTATGCGCGCGAAAAGAGCCAGGTCAAGACGCGCCTGCGCCTCGGCGGACATCGTGTCGCCGCCCCCCAGAAAATAGGACGGAAACACGGCGCGCGAAACCATATAGCTGTCAGTGCCGTGAAAAACAATATTTTTGAGGTCGGCGCACC
Organism: Synergistales bacterium; assembly: GCA_026002715.1. GTDB lineage: Bacteria > Synergistota > Synergistia > Synergistales > Aminobacteriaceae > BNVG01. The sequence continues at coordinate 15,061 of BOCC01000026.1, read as the reverse complement.
CGGCTTTCACGAGTTCGTATCTGTCCTTGAACGAAAAAAGCGAGGCGTCCTCCGACACCACGAAAATATGGACTACGTCGTTATTCGCGGAAGCGGTTTCGGCCAAATGACGATGCCCCAAAGTGAACGGGTTGGCGTTTAAGACTATTGCGGCGATTGTGCCGCGCCGCTTGTTTTCAGGGGTTTCATCCGAGAGTTTTCGCAGAAAATTTTCAAAGCCGTCCCGCCGGTTTTCCATAAATGACAAGAAGTTCGGCACGCGGGCTATCTCATAAAATCCCGCGTCGTTAAAAAACCGTGCGGAGCCGCACTTAGTATAAAGAAAAAGATGATAATACCCCCACTCGGCCTCATAGCCCGACAGAAGCGATAAAACCCTGTTCAGCAAGCCTTCACCCCGGTGAGCGCTGTCCACGGCCAAGCATCTCAGCGTGTTGGCGAAGCATCCCCCTGCCGCGACGAGACGGTCGTCATCGTCCCTCAGCCCTACGGCGTAGTCGAGATACCTATCGCGCTCTATCCCCTCCCCGCGCAAAAGGCGCTCGAAGTCCTCCGCGTCGAGGCGCGAGTCCAACCTTATCTCGGATACGTACATCACAGCCCCGGATACCAGTATTTTTTGTTTTTGGCCGCCTTACTCGCGTCCATACCGGCCAAAATTCTGACGGCCTCGTTCGCCGCGCCGACGCTTCGGTCTATGCCCTCATATTTGAACTTGTCCTTGCGTCTGTGCGCCACGACGGACAAGACCGCCCCGGCTCTGAAGCCGTATATTCCGGCCAGTGTGAACACCGTAGCGGCCTCCATCTCGAAGTCGAGCACTCCGGCCCGGTCGAGGTCGTCTATTTTGCTCTCGTGCGTCGACTGTTTGTACCCGCCAAGCCCCGGACGGGCCTGTCCGCAATAAAACGACGCCGTAGAACAGCTGACCCCGACGTGATAAGAGGCGCCCAAATTCTCGCAAGCCTCGACGAGCGCGCTCGTCACCTCGTAGTGAGCGAGAGCCGGGTATGATATATCGATATAGTCCGGGCTGGTTCCGTCCTGACGAAGCGCGCCTGAGCATACTATGAGGTCTCCGCACTCGATGCTCTCCTGTATCGCGCCGCACGTGCCCACGCGGATAAACGTGTCCGCGCCGAGCGCGCCGAGTTCCTCCATCGCTATCGAAGTGGAGCCTCCGCCCATTCCGGTAGAGCAGCAAGTCACGGGGACGGGTTGCCCATTGGATGAGAGCGGCGACAAAAAGCCGCTATGAGTGCGGTGTTCGCGGTTGCTCGATACGAATCGCGCGCTTTCCCAACCTTCAGCTATCAAGTCCGCGCGGGCGGGGTCGCCGGGGAGTAAAACATAGCGGTTGACGTCGCCTCTTTTGCAGCGTATGTGATATTGCAGATTATCATCCATAGCGGGTCTGTCAGCGTTGGATTCCCATACCATTTTATCGCCTCCGAATCTGTGCCGATATATTTTTACTGAATATTATACAAGGATGAAGCCGTGTTAAAAAGGCGGAGCCGGGGAGATAGTGTCTTTTGGAAATTCAATCTTGACATTTTTTGAAGTAATGGTATATTACCGACAAAGCATATTAAATCAATATGTTTTATAAATCTTTTACAGGGGGAATGAAATATGAAAGTAAAGGCTGTATTTTTCGCGTTATTGATCGCCGTATCGCTGGGGTGTCTTGCCGCCGACACGGCGCTTGCCGCCGATCGCGTGAAGCTCAAGGTCGGGATCGTCGGAGAAAGCTATTATGACATCTGGAAGCCAGTCATAGAGAAACTCGCGGCCGACGGGATAGACGTCGAGTTGGTGAACTTCGCCGAGTACGTTTTGCCGAACGCGGCTCTCGACGCCGGCGAGATAGACCTGAACGCTTTTCAGCACCACAAGTATTTGAACAACGAGATAAAGACGAAGGGCTACAAATTAGCCCCCATCGCCAATACGTTTTTGTCGGCTATGTGCCTCTATTCCGCTAACGTCAAGAGCGTGAAGGACATAAAGCAGGGCGACAAAATAGCCTTCCCCAACGACCTGGTCAACCAGGGGCGCGCCCTCACGGTGCTTCAGGGCGCAGGGCTTCTCAAGCTGAAAGACGGCGTGGCCAACCCCGACGTCACGGACATCATCGAAAACCCGCTGAAATTAGAGTTTGTGCCGGTTGACGCCGCACAGGTGCCCTCTATATTGCCGGACGTCGCGGCGGGTGTGGCTAACGGAAACTACGCCATAGATTTTGGCCTCGACCCCGCCAAGGACTCTATATTCTACGATGACCTGAGCTTTTACACGAACGACGACTATATCAACGTCATAGCCGCGCGCGAGCAAGACAAAGACAAGGAAGTATTCAAGAAAGTAGTCGCGGCCTACCAGACCCCCGAGACGGAGAAGGTTTTTCAGGATGTCTTCAAGGGTTCTTATCTACCGGCTTGGAAGTGAATAGGGCGCGCGGAAAATAACCATGTCCGGCTCAGTCAAAGGAGAGCTCAAGCGGAAAATCAAACACAAGGCCAAAAAGCTCGGCATGAATTTGTTTGGCGTCGCCAATGTCGAGCGGTGGGAGAAGTACGCCGAGACGGACAGAGCGTACTTCCCGCAGAGCATTTGGCCTTGGAGCAGGACGGTCATAGTCATGGGCGCGCAGATTTTCCTGCCCATGCTCGAGACTACGCCGTCCGTGGTTTACTCTGAGCTTTACAACACGACCAATCGTCTGCTTGACGAGGCGGCCTACAGGTTGGCTAATTTTTTGAACCAAATCGGGCAAAGGGCGATATTCTTTCCGCGCGACTGCTACGGCGATATTTCTGTGTTGGTCAAGAAGCCTGAGGCGGCGTTCTCTCATGTGCTGGCCGGAAAATACGCCGGGCTTGGGACTATTGCGCTCAACCATACGCTTCTGACCCCCGAGTACGGGCCGCGCGTGAGGTTTGTTTCGGTCATAACGGACGCGGATATTGCGCCGGATAAGGTAATCAAGGAAAATCTCTGCTCGGGTTGCAGGCTTTGCGAAAAGAGCTGCCCCGTGGGAGCGTTCGGTAAAGTCGGACCGATAGCCGGAAAGGGCGATATGAACAAAAATCGCTGCGCGGAGTATCACCAGCGGCTCAAGAAGGAGTTTCGCTACCCCTGCGGCGTATGCACAAAAGTCTGCCCGGTCGGAGAGGACCGCAAATTCTACGGATATTCTTCCGCCACAAAATTTGGCGTTCTTCACTGTCAGGATTTCGGATCGCTGAACGCCGTTAAGTAACGTTACCAAATTTTATATCTAAAATTTATAGGAGGTAATTTTTATGGCTATTTATTCAAAGATAACAGACCTCATAGGCAAGACTCCGCTTTTGGAGCTTGGCAGATACGCCGCCGAGCATAAACTTTCCGCCAAATTAGTTGGCAAGCTCGAGTATTTCAACCCGGCGGGCAGCCTCAAGGACAGAATAGCCAAGGCCATGATTGACGAGGCCGAGGAGAAGGGCATTTTGAAGCCCGGCGCTGTCATCATAGAGCCGACAAGCGGAAACACCGGTATCGGCCTTGCCGCCGTCGCGTCGGCGCGGGGTTATAGGATAATTTTGACCATGCCCGAGACGATGAGCGTAGAGCGCCGCAACCTTTTAAAGGCCTACGGCGCGGAGCTTGTGCTGACCGAGGGCGCTAAGGGTATGAAGGGAGCTATCGCCAAGGCCGAGGAACTGCATCAGTCGACGGCCGGCAGCTTCACCCCCGGGCAGTTCGTCAACCCCGCCAACCCCAAAATACATTTTGAGACAACGGGCCCGGAGATTTGGGAGGACTCGGATGGGAAAGTCGATGTGTTCGTCGCGGGCATAGGCACGGGCGGCACAATAACCGGCGTGGGCAAGTTCCTCAAGTCGAAAAATCCGTCCGTCCGTATCGTTGCCGTCGAGCCGGCCGGCTCTCCCATGTTGTCCAAGGGGACGCCGGGGCCTCACAAGATTCAGGCCTAGGGGCCGGCTTTGTGCCGGATGTCTTAGATACGAAGATATACGACGAGATAATCACAGTGGAGGATGAAAACGCGTTTGCGGCCGGCAGAGAAATAGCCCGCACCGAGGGGCTTTTAGTCGGCATTTCGTCGGGCGCGGCTGTGCATGCGGCTTCGTTGGTGGCCGCGCGCCCGGAGTTCGCCGGGAAAACAATCGTGGCTCTTTTGCCGGACACCGGAGAGCGTTATCTCTCCACGCCTATGTTCGCGTCCTAAAGCAGAGAAAACGACACGGCCCCCTGAGATAATTTGCCCTACTTTTTCAGGTATTCAAGGGGGGCTTTTGCCGTGCTTCCTACGCGGACCTCGAAGTGCAGGTGAAAGCCCGTCGTTGTGCCGGTGTCGCCCACCGCGCCTATGACGCTCCCCGCTTTCACAATAGCGCCTTCCTTGACCGACGTGGCCGACATGTGCGCGTAGACCGTGGAGTAGTCACGGCCATGGTCTATGATGACGACTTGCCCGTAGCCTCTCATCCAGCCGACAAACAACACCTCGCCCGGCGCGGCGGCTTTGACGGGCGTTCCTCGGGTGGAGGCTATGTCTATGCCGGAGTGAAACGATTTGGTCTTGAAGACCGGATGGACGCGGGGGCCAAACGCGGAGTTTACCGGGCCTCTCACGGGCCAGTCGAACATCGAGCCGCGCCCCTGCGCCATGCGCGAGCCCAAATAGTCGGCGCGGGGCGGCTGATTTTTCCCTGACCCTGATTTTTGCGCTTCTGCGTCGCGGCTTTTCTTTTGGCTCATCAAATTCAGAATAGTCTGCCCCACGGCTCTTTGGGCGTTTTCCATCTCGCGCGCGGCCCTCTCGGCTTCGGCCTTTTGGCGGCGGATACTATCGAGAAACGTATTCGTCTCTTTTATATTGGCCGTGAATTTTTGTCGTTCAACGCCAAGCTCCTGAGAGCGAACCCTCAAGCTGTCGCGATGGTTTTCCATGGTTTTGCGCGAGAGGTCTATCTCCCATTGCTTGCTCTGGAGCTGTTCTATCAAATACTGGTCGTACTGCGAAAGTTTGTCTAAAATATGGACGGCGTCCAACATTTCGTGGGTGTTGGCCGCGGACATTATAACCTGCAAGGCCTCAGACGTTCCGTACTTGGCCATAGCCACAACACGGCGCCTCAGCTTGACCCGCATTTCGTCTATCTGAACCTCTACCTTTCGCGTTTCCTCGTCCAACGCGGCGATGTTTTTTTGTATTTTGCTGACCTGAAGTTCGAGTATGGCTATTTCCTGCCTTGCCCGCTCAGTGTCCTGACGGTATCGGTCAATACGGACTAATGTGTCATTTTCGCGAACGTTCATTTGCTTTATGGCCTGACGGTAGGTCTGCAATTTGCGCTCGAGCTCTTGTTTGCGGCGTTCCTCCGCCGCTATACGCTCGTCAATGGCCGCCTGACTGTCAGTTGATGTCGCGGCCGCCAAAACCAGAGCGGGCGCAAATATAGTTTCAAGAAACGCCCCCATCAAAAGAAATATCGTCAAAAAACGCGCCGCTCTCATCGAATCTGTCTTTCTTTGCCCTAAAGAGGTTTCGTTGTCGAGATCATGAAGCGCATCGCCACTATGCAACTGCATATCCAGCCCAAAGTGGCGCCAAACGCGACAAGGAGCATACAAAACTGCGTTATGACCCGCGTGTCGGCCACAATCTCAAGAAAAGGCAGAGCTGACTGCAATGCCCTGACGCCCGGAAAATACGTAAAAATAATGCCCAAGGCGGCTATGAGAGCCCCCAGAAGCGACAGAAGCGTCCCTTCCAGAACAAAAGGTGTGGCGATATACGCGCGGGTCGCGCCTATCAGGAACATTATATTTATTTCCTCGCGCCGAGAATACAGCGAGATGTGAATGGTGTTATAGACCACGAGGGACGTTATCATAATAGACAGCAAAAACATAGTGGCCGTAGCGCTGTCGGCTATTTTTGACATGGAGGCCAACCGCTCGACCACCATACCGGAGTAAACGACGTCTTCGATCTCAGACATGGACATGAGGTTCCTGACAAGCCCCTGCACGCCCGAAGCTGTTTTTACGTGAATCTCGAGACTCCACCCCAAGGGGTTTTCACCTATAAGGTTAAGCACTCCGGCTTGGCTCCCCATGCGGGCCTGAAGGCGTGCCAAAGCGTCGTCCGGCGAAATAGCGCGGACATCAGCCACTATCGGAAGTTTACGAATCGCTATCGCCACGTTCTCCGGATTGCTGTCCTTATGAACATACGCCTGAACTATGAGGTCGCTCTCGAGCCTCAAAAGCAGGCTTTGGATGTTCATTGAGCAAAGCGTCGCAAGGCCGAGAATCCACATCATAGCGGCAGCCGTAAGGAGCGTCAAAAACCCCAAAACCCAGTTTCTCACCACAATTCTCAGGGTATCGCGCAGAATATACCTTAGAGTTATCATAGAGGAAAATACCCCCCGCCCTGTTCGTCCCTAACGAGACGCCCTTGCGACAGCTCAAGGACGCGCTGCGGATACGTATCTACGATGCTCTGGTTGTGTGTGCTCATAACCACCGTCACGCCCGACGCGTTTATCGACAGGAGTATTTTCATTATATCGTCGGACGTGTGGTAGTCGAGGTTTCCGGTCGGCTCATCGGCTATGAAAAGAGAGGGCGTGTTCGCAAGGGCGCGGGCTATGGCAACCCTCTGCTGTTCGCCGCCCGAGAGCTGAAGCGGCGTCATGTTTCTGCGCCGCCGCAGACCCACTTGGTCTATGACTTTGTCGGCCCTGTATTTGACGAGGTTTGGCGGCACAGACATCGTCTCCATGACGAAAGCCACGTTCTCAAAAACCGTGAGATGCGAGATTAACTTAAAGTCCTGAGCCACGACGCCGACATCACGGCGGTAGTATGGTATTTCACTGCTCTTCATATTTTTGAGATTTAGATTGCCCACGCTCACAGAGCCTTTTGTCGGGAGGGTCTCGCGCGTAATCATATGAATAAGCGTAGATTTGCCGGAGCCTGTGGCGCCTATTATGTACACAAACTCCCCTCTCTTGATTTCGAGGTCTACGTCTCTCACGGCTATAATATCGGGCTTGAATATCTTTGTCACGCCCGAAAATTTTATATTCATAAGTCAATTGCCCCTTTACTTGCCGAACAAAATATTTTTTAGCGTTTCCTTTTAATGATACCATATAAAAAATCATCTCAGTCACCGTACCCCTCGCGAAGTCTGGGATACGGTGACTGACAATTATGTTCCTTCTCTATTTTTGCAAAATCTCTATTTTTGCAAAATCTCTATTTTTGCAAAATCTCTATTTTTGCAAAATCTCTATTTTTGCAAAATCTCTATTTTTGCAAAATCTCTATTTTTGCAAAATCTCCATCGCTGCGTCAAAGCCGTCGTGAATCGCTCCCAACACGAATGACGGCGACTTTAGATCCCCTATCTCGTACACCTTGTCCGCTGCTCCTGCCGCCTGATCCGCTAATATGCGCTCAGGCTTCCTGCCCACCGCGATTACCACCGCGTCGAAACCGTCGTATTCCTTCCGCGCGCCGTTCTCGGTCACCGTGATTCGCGGCAGGTCGATATGGACAACTTGCGCCTCTGCTCGCAGTACGATACCGCTCTCCGTCAGGCGTTTAACAAGGAGTGTTTGCCGCCAGCGGTAGAACTCGGGGGCAATTTTATCTTTCATCTCAAACACTTCGACCTCTTTGCCCTGCGCCTTGAGAAATTCAGCCACCTCACAGCCAACTAAACCGCCGCCGATCACCGCGACCTTCCGGCCCGCCACACCGCCTTGAGCAAGAACATCATCCCCCGTGACGACATTGGCGTTATCCAGTCCCAAAATGTCGGGGACGAACGGCTTGCTGCCGGTCGCCAAAATCAGGACGTCAGGATGTTCTTTTTGTATAAGCTCGCCGTCCACGACGGTGTTATAGTGGATTTGTACGCCGAATCTGCCGAGAAGTTTTCGGCGGTAATCAGTTATGCTATGCATGTTTTGCTTGAGCGGGGAGCTTGCTGACAGGTTTACTAATCCGCCCATATCGCCGGCCTGCTCGTATACGGAGGGGATCAGACCGTTCTGCGCCAACACGGACGCGGCCTCCAGCCCACCGGGGCCGGCGCCCACGATCATGACTTTGGGGGGTTGCCGGTCTTTGCGCGCCAATAATGGCGGGTATTCAAACTCGCGCCCAAGCAAGGGGTTTTGCAGGCATTGGGAACTGGTATAACGGATAGTATCCCGACAGCCTTGGTTGCAGCCAACGCAGCGTCGCACCGGCATATCGTTCTTTCCGGTAAATTTGTTGACCAATTCCGGGTCCGCCAAGAGCGCTCGCCCCATCGCCACCATATCGGCCTTGTCGTCCTCGATGATTTTTTCCGCGTCGCTGAGGTCGACTATGCGGTTTACGGCGATGACCGGAATATGGACGTTAGCTTTGATCAAAGCGGCGTCTTCCGCCAGCAGGCAATCCTCGAACTCCATGGGCGCGGAAACATACTCCTCACTGGCATAGATGCCAATGGATACATGCAGGGCGTCCGCTCCCGCTTCCTCGAAAAGCCCGGCCATTTTGACCGCCTCGGCAAGCCGTAACCCACCCGGCATCTTATCGTCGGATATCATGCGGTATATCAGCGGATAGTCCTGCCGTACACAAGCTTTAACGGCGCGTATAATATCGCACCCGAATTTGGCGCGGCCTGTGTAATCGCCGCCATATTCGTCGGTTCTTTTGTTGGTGTAAGGCGATGTAAAAACAGCGATTTCGTGCGCGTGAGCGCCGTGAATCTCCACACCGTCCACGCCGGCCGCCTGACAGCGGACAGCCGCCCGCGCGAAGCCCTCGACCATCTCCTCGAGAAAAGCTTTTGGGTAATCCGCCGCATTATTGACGTCCTTTACCCGTCGGGGTTCAAACCCCACCGGATGAAGCTGGCAAATAAGTTTAGCGCCGGTTTTATGAACCTCTTCGGCTAATTTTTCCCAGCCCGGAATGTACCTGTCGTCGGAGATAGCGGGCCTGCCGGGGCCCACCACGCCATACGGGTTTCCGGGTATAATGAGCCCACCCACCCCGCCGACGGCTCTTGCCATAACAAACGCCATATAGCGATCGTTAATAAAACCCTCATGATCACAGTAGTTCATACACATGGAAGCCATCTGCGGTCTGGCCTTTTTTGTTATCGCCTATCCGTTTCGCGCGATGGCGGGCTATCTGATCAAATTGCCCGTACACTGGCTGATCGCGATCATTGGCCCTCTGGCTATGCTTGGCATTTATTTGGCAAAATTCTCGGTCGACGGCGGAAATCTAGCGATGCTGATCGCCGTATGGGGGGTCATTTGTGGCATCATTGGCCTGCCGGTGGTGGGCGTACTTCTGGGCATGATCCTGGGTAGCGTCATTGAGGTGGATTTGATCCGCGCCTACCAGGTTGGTGGTTTTGGCCGCTTTTTGGTACCCGGCGCTATCATTCTCATTGCTATCAATGTAATTACCGTGAGTATCGGCGTTTACAAAAGCTACTTTGCCAAAGACAGCGGCGACAAGTCGAAGCAACTGAAAATGGTCGGACAGGGCGATAACGAGGAAATCACCGCGGATGACAACGACAGCATCCAAACAAAGAGCCAACACTCCGTCGGCCAGGACGCGCTGTTTCGTCTGATAAGCGGCTTCATTGCCCTATCCATTGGATGTACCATCATCATCGCATCATGGCCATACGCCCCCATGGCCAGGGTTTGGCCGCGGATTGTCAGCGTCACGTTCCTGATCGTGCCGGGAATTGTCCTATTGATTATGGCTTTCCGGCATTGGAGCGAGATAGCGCTCTATCAAAAAAATAAGCCCAAGCGCACACAAAAGCAGAAACGCAACATCCGGGACAGCTTAGTTATTTTCCTTACCATGCTGGCCGCTTTTAACCTAACCCCCTATATCGGATTCATTGAAGGCTGTATACTCTTCTCTTTTGGCATCACGATGTATATGAGTCCGAAGAAGCTGCTGCAAAACCTCGCGGTTACTGCCGCGATTTTCGCACTGTTGCTGGCCATGAAATACGGCTTCTCTTTCCTGTTGCCGGCAGGACCACTGGGTCTCTGATTAGAAAAAATAATAAAAGGGAGATGATGAAGGATGGGAAATTTATCAATCCGCCCACTGAACACGGGAACCGTAGCGCCAGCCAAGGGTGTTTTTTATCACGAACTGCTTTATAAGGTATATAACCCGCCCGAACGGATGGACGGAACACCTGTTTTTTGCTTTTTGGTAGAGGGCGGAGATAAACCGCTGCTGGTGGACACCGGTATCAGCGATGTGGAGCACGCCTATAAATATCATGGTTCCACGCGCCAGCCGGAGGGTACGTCGATTTTGGAACACCTAAAAAAGCTCGGCTACGCGCCGGATGACATTGGTTATGTGGTGCTGACACATCTACACTGGGATCATTGCTTTTATCTGAAACATTTTACAAAGGCACATATTTTCGCGCATCCAAAGGAAATAGCTTTTGCCAATGACCCGATCCCCATGTCTTATATGGCGTATGAGCATCCCATCATCGGAGTTCAAAATCAGTTCGGCGGGCTTAGATTGGAGCTGGTGGAGGAAGGAGCTGAAATTATTCCTGGGGTAACTGTTATAGAAACGCCGGGGCATTCCCCAGGACACATTACCGTATGCGTCAGCGCCCCATCAGGAGAATATCTGTGCGTGGGGGACGCTATCATGCATAGAGACAACCTCAAAGAGGTGAAGGATCTGTACTACAACGTTTCACCTCCCGGACGTTTCAGCAGTCTCATCGAAACCTGGAAGAGCTTAGAAAAGTTGAAAGCTAGCGCTAAGGCCCCAGAGTATCTGCTACTTGCTCATGATAAAGAGCTTATAAGCAGGATAGAGGCCTCTCCGGTACTTTCTTGAAGGAAAACACAATAGGAGGGAAAATAACATGAAAAGAGCATTGTTTCTGATTTTGACCGTGGTCATCCTGACTATGACGGTTGTCTGCGGCGCTCCGTCCGTTTTTGCCGCCCCCGCGCCGGACTACCCAACCCGGCAGGTTACCATGATTTGCCCTTACGATCCAGGCGGCGGTACCGATACCATAATGCGTGTCATGGCGGCCCTTCTGGCGGAAGAATTGGGGCAGCCGTTTGTGGTGGAGAACATCCCAGGCGCAGGTACCATGCTGGCAGCCAATGTACTGCAACAAAGACCAGCCGACGGCTATACGATCGGCGGCTTGGCCGCTGCCGCTACGCCCTGGATTTTATCCGTCATGAGCGAAACGACACCCGCGTGGAAACCTGAGGATTTCACCATGGTGGCCCGGGCTACGAGCAATCCGTCCGCCCTTGGCATTCTTGTGGACAAAAAGAAATGGCAAAGTTTCCCGGACTTTATCAAAGATGTGAAAAACGCCCCGCCCAAAACCTACAACATGGGACTCCAAGGTCCCGGGGCGCAGTATGACCCGATGCTGGTCGACTTCCAGAAAGTGCTTGGCGTGGAATTCAATGTCATTTATTATGCCGGTTCCAGCAATTTACAGACCGATATTATTACCGGCGACCTGGACGCCTGTTTGACCAGCTGCAACGTCCGAAACTTTATTGATAACGAGAATTTTCGTGTCCTGGCCCTTTTCGGCGATTCCGTCCCTGATGATTTCCCGATCAAAGGACTGCCGTTTCTCGCGGCGTATGGAGACGAGTTGGGTTTTGACTGGAGTAAGGATCACGGGTATATGAGCCTAATCAGCGGCGGCCAATACTATATGGTGAAAACTGGAACCGATCAGCGGATCATAGACCGGTTAGAGGAAGCCATCCGGAAAATATGCACAGATCCGAAGACCAGGCAGCAAATTCTGGATTTGAGCTATTATCCCGATTTCTTAGATCAAACGGATGTGCTGAAAGTTATGGAAAGTGGCCGTAACGCCATGCTGTATTACAAAGAAACGGCGGCAAAGCAATAGGCGCGAACATAAGGAGGCATATCAACATGAAACCGGTGATGAAGACAGTCTACGAGGGCCGGGAATCACAGATTCTGCATGTGTTTGAAAATATTTATTTCAGGTTGAGCAGCCTTGAATTGCGTCACCAGTGCAATATTGGCATCGTTGAACTGGCGCAGTCTATCGCCCTGATTGATTATACGGTGCAGGAGCCGGATGAAGAATTGTTGGAAGAAGCGGAGAATCTCCTGAAAAAACCCGTTCGCTACATCTTTTTCACGCACCCGCACCGCGATCATGCCGACGGCTTGTATACCTTGCACCGCAAAGACATCTCTATCATCGCCCCTGCCGCCTGCATAGAGGAACTGCGTAAGGTTTACGGGGCGCTTCCCACAGTCTTGGCGACGCCTGCGGAAGCGATGGATTTGGATCTGGAAGGTATGCGTTTCCGGCTGGAATTTCCTCCCGGCGCAGCGCATTCCCCTTGGGATATGTTCATCGGTGTGCCGAAACTCGCCTGTGTATTTACCGGCGACGCCTTGGTGTCGGAGAAGTACATGTACTTCCAATCCAGTTCCATCGGAGGTTGGATCGAGTTTCTGCGACAGCTTAAAAAAGACCCATGGGAATATTTCTTGCTGGGGCATGGCGCGCCGGCGCAAAAAGACTATCTGGACAACGCGATACGGCATCTGGAGGCGCTGGCGCATCTCAAGACTTTGTTGCTTCCCCAGTCGCCTGAGATTGCCGCGGGGTTGGTAGGTTTGCGCTCGGGTAGCGCGGAGTTCAAAACCATTGTTAAGCGGCGATTGATTGACGGCAAGGTTCCCTTGTCACCTAAGATCACCAAGCGGCTACAGGAACTGGCGGAGACGGTCGGCATGGACGCTACCGTGCGGCAGGTAGGACAGCTTGCCCTCCGAACCGTGGAGGGTTATTAGAGCGAGAAGCCCGGTTTTTCAGATTAAAAACGGGAACCGACCCTGAAATTTGCGCCTATTTGACCAAAACCATCAAGGAAATATGCGAAGACCCGGCTTTCAAGGAGGCAATCAAAGTCACTGCCATGTCCTGGTTTGTAGATCCCGCGGAGTGCCTGCGGATTATGGAAACCAACGGAGCGGCAATGCGGGAATATGTAAATAGCCGGGACGGCAAGAAGTAATTTTCTGAAAACACCGGATAAAGTAGCCCGTTTTCAGACGGGCTATTTACTTTATTACGCGGTAAGTTAGAAAATAATAAACGTGTGGAGGGCGAATAATATGTATGAGAGCTATAAGGGGCCATGGGATCACGAATCGGATATTGTCATCGTGGGGTTTGGCGGCGCCGGAGGCTGTGCGGCTGCTGAGGCGCACGACGCTGGGGCTGATGTAGTCATTTTGGAAAAACAGCCGCAAAACCGGCATTATTCCAATACCAGAATGTCAGGCGGCGGATTCCACAGCCCTGAACCAACGGGCGACCGCGAAGCGTTGAAAGCCTACGCCAAAGCGATGTTCAGCGGTGAGAATCTGCCGTGGAAATTTGAAGGCGATCAGGAGGATTATTCCGACGGACTTGCAGAGATGTGGGCGGAATACGCGCCGCAGAATGCGGCGTTCATGCAAAGTCTTGACCCGGATTTTCACTCAGTAAGGTCAGCCGGTGCCGCTTACCCTAACTTTCCAGGCGCAGAACAGTCAAAATACTCCATTTACAACAGCACCTATGACAAAAGCGCGACAAAAAAACCGAAAGTCCAGAGCTCGCCAAAGACACCGCGATACAAAAAAGAAGCTGGCGAAGCGTTTCATGAGTGCCTCTTGCATGGCATAAACAAACGCGGCATTCCGATTCATTACGACACTCGCGTGATGAATCTGCTCCACGATGAAGCGGGGGAGATAATCGGCGTCGAGGCAATACAGGGAAAAAAGACGCTGCGCTACCACTCCCGCAAGGCCGTGATTTTGGCCTCCGGCGGCTACGAGTACAACAAAACGCTGCGCAGCGCGTTTTTGGATGGGCCCGGTGTGGACGGCTGGGCGTTTTACGGCACGCCCGCCAATACGGGCGACGGCATTATCATGGGCATGGAGTCAGGCGCCGCGCTCTCGAAGGTTGGCAGCGCGGCGGGGCGTTTAATTGCCTCCTTTCCGGATTTTCGCGCCGGCGGTATTCGCATTGGCGTAGCGATGCCAGCCGTGGGCAAGCCCAACGCGATTCTCGTGGATAACCTTGGCAGCCGCTTTTGCGATGAGCGCGAGATAACGCAGAATCCAACCTGTTACATCACGTACAAATACGCGCTCGCGTTTGATATCAATAAGGGCATTTACCCCAGGATTCCGGCGTGGTTTGTGTTTGACGAAAACCTTAGGACCCTCAAGGCGCTCACGCACTCCAACATAACGGAATATTTCGACGCTCCCTGGTCAACGGACAATCATGAGGCAATCGACCGCGGATGGATTTTGAAAGCGGATACCTTAGAGGAACTCGGGGGAAAAATCAAAGCGCATCCGGATAACCACGGGCTCATGAACACCGAGACGCTTTGCCGTTCTGTGTCGCGGTTCAATGAGTCCTGCGCGCAAGGTGACGACCAAGATTTTCACCGCGAGCTGAAGACGCTGAAGCCCGTTGAGAAGCCTCCGTTTTATGCTATTGCGCTGTTCCCCGGCGGACCCAACACCAAAGGCGGTCTCAAGGCCAACGAGAAGCGTCAGGTTTTGGACTGGAACGGGCGGGTGATTCCCCGGCTGTATGCCGCCGGCGAGATCGCCTCCGTCTTTAAGTATATGTACCAGGCCGGAGGAAACGTTGGCGAGTGCATAGTCTGCGGCCGCGTTGCCGGTCTGGGCGCCGCCCGAGAAATTAATTACAAAGAAAGAAGATGATTTTGTGAGCGGCAAACTGCTTTCGCCGATTAAAATCAATCAGGCCGAATTTAAAAACCGGGTTCTGATGGCTTCCATGTGTATGAACTACTGTGATCATGAGGGTTTTATTAACGATCGCTATATGGCGTTTGTTATGGCAAGAGCCGTCGGCGGGGTGGGTGGGCTCATTATACCCGGA
>BOCC01000025.1 GCA_026002715.1 Synergistales bacterium | reverse complement strand
TCAACAACAGATCCCGGCTGATAAATACAGCCGATTGATCTCACTTAAGTAATATGCCTCAAGGTTCTGACTTGTCAAGGTACTGACTTCATTAACTTTTAGCTTTTAGCTTTTAGCTTTTAGCTTTTAGCTTTGGTAATCTTGTTTTGTGCTACTGAAAGAATCATACAAGGGGCGGCCTTTGTGGTCGCCTATGTCCGTATAGCGGCCGGGAATTAAAGACGGGCGGCCGAGGCGGCCGCCCCTACAGCATATTTTTAGGAATATCAAACCATTTGTTGCAAAATGGGCGGGCTTTCCTGCGCGGCAAAAATCTATTTATGACAAAACCACCCCAAACACGAGATAAGTCAGAAGGCCGTTGAGCAGAATGCTGTCAAAGCGGTCAAAAATCCCTCCATGCCCGGGTATGATTTTGCCGGAGTCTTTAGCATTGGTCTCTCGCTTGACGAGGGACTCCGCCAAGTCTCCGAGCTGCCCGGCGAAGGCGCATATAACGCCTATAAGAAAGAGCGGAAACAGCGGCTGTTCCTGAAAATAAATAATTGCGGAGATGGTCAGGATACTTCCGAGCGCGCCGCCGATAAAACCCTGCCACGTTTTGTTGGGGCTGACGCTGTCGCAAAGAGGCGCGCTTCCCCAAAGAGAACCCACGATATAAGCCACGACATCGCAGCTCCATGTGCAGGCGAAAAGCGCCACCAATACGAGACGCCCCGTGGGTAAACCACGCAGCAGAATGAGGCATGTCCAAGGCACGACTATAAAAAGTATCCCCGAGAGTATCCCGCCGGAATTCTGCACGGCCATGCTTGTCCCCTTGGCTTGCCGCCTTGCCATTTCGACCATGAAAACTATATAGAGCGTCAGAGAAAGAATAATTGTTATGGATATAGGCCTGAGCCCTTCAGTGGTGGATAGCAGCACAGCTATGGCGGAGAGATAGCCGACGCCGCGCGACAGGTGAAACTGAGACGACAAAAGACGGTAGTACTCGCCAAGAGACAAAAGAGCCAAGAGCGCAGCCACTAAACTCCATAACCATCCTCCCTGCCAAAGGCTTCCGAGAATCCCGAACATCACGACCATTCCGCTGATAGACCGCAAAAAGAGATTTTTTTTATTCTGTGCAAACACGAGTATATTCTCCCTTGATTTTATATATTAAGCTAATCGCCAATCGACACGAGACGTTTTTTCAAATCCTGCACGTCATGCCACGTAAGGTCTTTAGGGCTCCCCTTGCTGCGCGAGTCGTTGCGCAGAAGAAAGCTCGGGTGAAACATCGCGAACACCTGAATGCCGCGCCAGTCAAACCAGCGTCCGCGAAGCGCCGTTATCCCTTCCGTGGTTTTGAGAATCCATTTTAACGCCACATTGCCCAGACAGACAACTATCTTCGGACGCAACAGCAAAAGCTGTGCCTCTAACCAGTCGCCGCAAGCCATCATCTCCTCAGGGAGAGGTGTGCGGTTTTCGGGCGGACGGCACTTGACCACATTTGCTATAAAAGCGCTTTCTCGGTCTATATCCCCGGACGACAAAATCTTGGTCAGAAGCTGCCCCGCTCTTCCCACGAAAGCCAATCCGCTCTCGTCCTCTTCGGCACCCGGGCCCTCCCCAACAAAAACAAGGGGCGAATCGATATTACCCTGTCCAAAAACCGTATTGGTTCGCGTCCGGCATAAATCACATTTTTGGCATTCTCCGACACGCGCTTTCAGGTCTTTCCACGCGCTCTCCCAAGCGGCGTCGTGTTTGTTTTTATTCGTCAAATCAACACCTCGTTTATGTGTATATCTACCTTGGCGACCTCTATGCCCGTGAAAAAGGTCAGCCCTATCGCTATTTTTTTTTGCAGCAGCCGAGCGAGATAGAGGACGTTTTTGTCCCCAAGGCGTATATCAAGAGTAAGCTCAACGTTAAGATTGTCTCCGTCCGGGATGAGATCCAAGTCTCTCACGCGCTGAATATGGTCCCCTACAATAAGAAGGCGTCTTGTCATTTCGATGATAGCCTCTTCGTCTATGGTCACCTCTCCGTCGAAACTGAACGGAGGCTTGACCACGGTGCGGCCCTCGTCCTGTTTTTCTTTTCCCTTGAAAAGGTCTTTAATCTGAGAGACTAATTTTCCGGCGAAGTTGCGCTGAATCTGAGTGCGCGAGACCGGGATGACGTGCTGCTTCTTCTCTCTGCGCTCTCTAAGGGCGTTGCCTATATCCTCTTCGGACGCCACCTCCGTTATTTGTATGACCCGCGCCGGCTCATTCAGGCCGAGTTTGGCCGCTATCTTTTGGAGCATTTGGTCCGACGTGGCTATGATCATCACCTTGCAAGGCGCGCGCGAGACCAAAAAATCCAAAACCTCCCGGCGATGCGGCTCGTACTGAAAAAGAGCGCGGCGAATGGCGCGCACAAGGTTTTTTTCGGATTTTGCGCTCCTGCCCGCCATTATCTGTCCCTTAGAGACAAGCAGGCCGTCGTCGATGACGAAATCTATGCCGTTTTGTCTCGCTACCTGAGAAGCTCTCTGGCTTTTACCCGTACCGGCGGCGCCCACGAAGCCCAAAACTTCTATGGATTCGAGCGTGGGCGTCTTGGCGTGAGGCGTCATTTGCCGGCTGCTATTCCGGCTCAAGGGAAAGTTCGGCGCCGAGAGAGCGCAGTTTTTCGTCTATGTCCTCGTAGCCTCTCATGACATGCTCGAGGTTTTCCACGCGCGTTTCGCCCTTCGCCGCCAATCCGGCCAATATCAAGGCCGCGCCCGCGCGCAGGTCTGTGGCTTGGACGGTAGCTCCGCTCAGGCTCTTGACCCCCTGTATGACGGCGGTGTCGCCCTTTATACCTATATTTGCTCCCATACGATTGAGCTCCGCCGCGTACAAAAACCTGGCCTGAAAAACACTCTCCTCCACCAAGCTAACGCCCTTGGAAAGCGTGAGAGCCGCCACAATCTGCGGCTGCATATCGGTTGGGAAACCCGGATACGGCATGGTTTTTATGGATATGGGGCTGAGTTTTTTTACCGGATGAACTGTGACGGAATGCTCGCCGGACGCGTCGGTTTCCACTGAAAACGAAACGCCGGCCTCCTCTAATTTTGCCAAGAGCGCCGCTATATGATCAAGCGCCACATCATAAACCTTGACCTCGCCGCCTGTCATTACGCCGGCCAGAATGTATGTGCATATCTCTATCCTGTCCGGTATCACCCGCTCGATACAGGCCGTAACCTTTTCTACGCCGTTGACGCGGATGTATCCCGTGCCCTCGGTGTCTATCCGGACGCCCATATTTCTCAAAAGCGAGGCCAGATTCTCTATCTCGGGCTCACGCGCGGCATTTTCTATGATGGTCTCTCCCTTAGCGAGAACGGCCGCCATCATCAGGTTTTCCGTGGCCCCCACGGATGGAAAATCGAGGTAGATTCTACGCCCGCGCAAATGTTTGGCCGAGGCGTGAACACGTCCGTTTTTTATCTCGACTGACGCGCCCATCTGTACAAGCCCCTTCAAATGAAGGTCTATAGGGCGGCTCCCTATCGAGCAGCCGCCGGGCAGCGGCAAAACCACGCTCCCGCACCGAGCCAAAAGGGGCCCCAGCACAAGGGATGACGCCCTCATTTTGCGGACAGGGGCCTCGTCGGCCTCGTGGGATATGTTTTCCGGAACATCAAAAATTATTTTATTGCCGTCTTGTTTTATAGACGCTCCCAAAGAACAAAGCAACTCCACCATCGTCTCTACGTCCTGCAACTTCGGGACGTTGTCTAGTGTCATTTGCTCGCCCTTCAGCAGGAGGCACGCCGCCATCATTGGCAAAGCCGCGTTTTTAGCGCCCTGAGACCTAACCGTCCCATGAAGCGGAACGCCTCCTTTGATTTTTACGCTTTTCATACACAACACACTCCAAACCGACACGGGCGGCTAAAGGCTGCCCCCTACATATCCTTGTCGGCGAAATAGGTTTTTATAATATCGCAAATTCGCCCGCTGGCCTGCCCGTCGCCAAACGGGGATGTTTTTTCGGCAAAGGACGCGAGGTATTTTTCGTCCTCTATAAGCCTCAGGCTTTCTTTTTCGATCTCGTCAGGGTTTGTCCCCACCAAAACGCCGGTCCCATGAGAAATGGCCTCCGGGCGCTCGGATATTTCGCGCAGTATAAGCACAGGTTTTTTGAGGGCTGACGCTTCCTCCTGTACTCCTCCGCTGTCGCTCAGCAAGAACAGGCTGCGGTTCATTGCGGCCACAAAATCCCTGTAAGACAGAGGTTCCGAAAAAATCACACGGTCGTTTCCCCCAAGCTCAGATCTTATTATGTCGCGAACGACCGGGTTTTTGTGAAGCGGGACAAGGACGCGAATCTCAGGGTGCGCCTCTGACACGCGCAAAATCGCCCCGCATATGTTTTTCAGGGGCTCCCCCCATGACTCGCGCCTATGAGCCGTGAAAAGCACAAGCGGCGCGTCCCGCGGAATGACGCGCAAAAAATCAGGCGTCGCTCCGAGCTCTGAGGTTGTCTTCAGTATCCAAAACAGCGCGTCTATGACCGTATTGCCGGTTACAAAAACACGCGCCGCGTCGCATCCCTCGGCGAGCAAATTCCCGGCCGCCCGTTCTGTAGGCGCAAAAAAGAGCGAGGATATTTTGTCCGTCAGGACGCGGTTGGCCTCCTCCGGGAAGGGGCTTTTTAGGTCGCGGCTCCTAAGTCCGGCCTCCACATGGCCTATAGGAGTACGTCTATAAAAGGCCGCCAGTGCCGCGCCGAGGGTCGTGGCCGTGTCTCCATGCACCAACAGCATATCCTGCCGGGCCTTGCCCAAGAACTTCCCCACGCCCTCTATCACGGCGGACGCGATGTGTTCGAGCGTCTGCGTGTTTTTCATGATATTCAGGTTTACGTCCGCGCTGAGGCCGAAGTCGTCGAGGGCCTGAGTCAGCATATCGGCGTGTTGTCCGCTGGCCAAAACCACCGTTTCAAACGCGGCGTCGCGCGCGAGAGCCGATATGACGGGCGCCATTTTGATGGCCTCGGGCCGCGTCCCGACCACGCAGGTTATTTTTATGGGAGCGTTCGTTTTTATTGAATTCATTAAACTCATTAAAAAACTCCCGCCGTTCGCAATTTCATCAAAGCCGCCGCCCCGGCCGCTAATAACGCGCCGTGCAGCGTTAAAAGGCATGTCACCGTCCAAAAAGGAGAGCCTGTCTTGTCTAAAAGGATATGATGAAGGTGCCCCCTGTCGGGGTAAAACGGGGATTTTCCGGCCAAAGTTCTGCGTGTAAAGGCGAAAAGCGTGTCCAACACAGGGACGCCGCCTAAGAGCAGAAAAAGCAATATAATTTCATGCGGCCAAATTTTAACTATGACAAAAGAGGCGAGCGATATGAAATAAGAGGAAAAAAGAAAGCCCAGCAGCGTGCTTCCGCCGTCTCCCAAAAATGTGCGCGCGCTTGGAAAATTCCAGCACAGCACGCCCAGAGTCATAGCGGCCCCCACAATCCCGAACGCGTCGCCGAACAGCGCGTAAAGGGTCAGCGAGGACGCTATAAAAATCGAAGAACAGAGACCATTCACCCCATCAATGAGGTTGTAAGCGCTCGTCGTCCCAGCTATCCATCCTATCGACAAAACAGCCGGGATGAGCGGCATACGCAGCGGCGCCACGACTATGAACGCGCTCGCTGCGTGAAGAGCCAATCTTATAAACGGATTGAGGCCGCGCATATCGTCCATATAACCGCAGAGGAAAACCATAGTGGCGGACAGGGCGGCGCAGCGGATAAAAAGGGCGGAAGCGCCGGCCTTATCCACAGAGTATAGAGACCACAGAAGATATCCGCTCCACAAAACTATGCCGGCTCCGCGCGGCGTGGGGGCAGCGTGTATTTTGCGACCCTCCGGCTTGTCTATAATATTGAAAGCGTGAGAGAGCCTAATGGAAAACGGCGTGGCAAATCCGCCCCAGAAGAAGCCTATCAACCCGACCAAAGCCAATCGAACGTTCATTTGCTATTTATCGCCCGACGCCTGAGAACGAGTCTTCCGCCGCTGATATTTTATCGATTCGTTCCAAGTGGCGTCCGCCCTCAAACGGAGTGCCGAGCCACACGGACAGAATGCCGTTTACCTGAGATGCGTCTATGACGCGGCCGCCCAGACATATGACGTTCAGGTTGTTGTGGGCTTTGCCGAACTTCGCGGCTTGGATGTCATTGCATACGCCGGCTCTTATTCCCCTTACTTTATTGGCGGCGATAGACACCCCTATGCCCGTTCCGCACATCAAGACGCCTAAATCAGCTTTCCCCTCCGAGACGCGCCGGGCCGCTTCAATGGCGATGTCGGGATAATCGACTCGTGCTTCCGTGAAAACTCCGCAGTCGATAATCTCGGCGTTTTCTTTTAAGAATCGCAAAACCGAATCTTTTAAAACAAATCCGGCATGGTCGCATCCGACGGCGATGATCATAATTTGAAGCGCCTCCGTTTTTTATTTTTTACGTGTTTTTATCAGTATTTATATGCTATACTTCAAAGTACTTTAAATAATATCATTAAAGATACGAAAGAGAACCGCTTTTTATTAAAGAAAATATTAAAGAAAATATTAAAGAAAATCTGTTCTCCGTCCGAAGTATAAAACAGAGAGTCGTAAATGAAGAGGTGTTATAAATGGATTTTGCGTGGAAGGTTATGGAAAAAGACTTTGAGGGCTTGGCCGAACGCTTCAAGGCTACATCGAGAAATTTGGCCAACGCCAATACGCCGGGCTACGCCAGGCGCAACGTCTCTTTTGAGGATGAACTTCGTAAAGTCATAAACGCGGGCGATAAATTGCAGATGACCACCACGGACTCGGGGCATATCCCCACCCGTCCGCACGCCGTTTCCTCCGTGACGCCCGCTGAGACAAAAATAAAAGACGAGATATACCGCCTTGATGGGAACAATGTAGACCCTGAGCGCGAGATGTCCGTTCTGGCCGAGACTCGCATGATGTACGCCGCCATGTCACGGTTCGCGGCCAAGAAAGCCACGAACCTTCGCTCCGTCATATCGGGACGATAGAAATTTCGGGGAGTTGAGAGACAGATAATGAAAATATTCGATAGCATGGAAGTTACGGGCAGCGCCCTTACGGCGCATCGCCTGTGGATGGATACCATTTCCTCGAACCTCGCCAACATCAATACCACGCGCACAGCTGGCGGCGGCCCCTACACCAGAAAAATGCCGCATTTCGCCGAGATGCTCGACAAAACCATCGGCGGATATGAGGACATCGGCGGTGTTCGCGTCACAGAGATAGTGGCCGATCCAACCCCTCCGCGCCTCGCCTATCAGCCCGAACACCCGGACGCCAACGAGGACGGATACGTCGAGTTTCCTAACGTCAATCTCGTGAAGGAAATGACGGATATGTTAGTTGCCAGCCGCGCCTACGAGGCCAATTTGGCCGTTGCGGACAGCGCTAAGAGCATGTGGACGGGCGCCCTTGAGATAATGCGAGGGTAGAGGCGGCAAGGATCGTTTAATGAACCGAAATTGACGAATTTGATGGACCCGTTGCCCCCTGACTCGCTTTGGCTTGTTGGGGGGCAGGGTTTTCTTGGACAAGCGCGACGGTTTGTTCGTCTACATATTCTTCTTTACTGAGGCTCTCTATTGTGTGAGAGTGGAGTTCGCGCGATAGGTCTTTTGTATCGGCTCCGCCTTCAACGTAGAGCAATACGCGGTTCAGCGACCGATTTACAGGTTCTGACGCCTCTAAAGTATCGGACGCCGCGAAGTCCTCTAAATGTTCTTTCGGAGTTACGGATATAACGACCCTTGCGCCGGCGGAATTTTTGAACACAAGCGTCAGGCTTTCTCTTGTGTCTTCGGTTATCATTTCGTCGTCATATTCATCCCCGTATTCATCTTTATATTGAAATTTATATTGAAATTTCATATATTCACGAAATGTCTTCTTATCATCATCGCTCATTCCGGAAAAATCAGCTTGCCTCCAGCCGCTCTCGCCTTTCAGCCATATGAGATCCACGTCGCCCGTCAGGAAATCGACTATGCTTTCCGCCCATTTCGCCCTCTGGCATGACGCTTGATAACGAATTTTATATGCACCCCTGACAGAATCGAAACGGATGTTTAGCTTCTCCGTCTCGTCTATGCGTGTCCTAAGAGCGTCCGCGCCTACCGCCGCGCCGCTTCTCAGATAGGCCTTCAAACCCATCCCGACGGCCGGCGCTATGCTGTCCTCTATCGCGCGAAGATCGCGTCTTAGGGCAAAATAGTCGCCCATTGACCAATAATCTATCTCGACAGAACGGGCGCGGGACCGCGCGGTGTCCTCGCGTCCGCCGATAAATCGCGTCCATTCAAGCCGTTCGTCCTCAAGCCTGAACCGCAGCTCCTTGGTTTTCTCACATAGAGACGCAAATAGGCTCTCCCATTCTTCCTGCTTGTCTTTGACGTCCAAACCGAGGCGCTCGATATTGAAGCGAGCCGATACGGAGACGGCGGAGGCCGCCTCGTTCATGCCCATCTTGCGCAAGTTTTCGGCCTCATCTATGGCGCCGTGAAATATATTGAGCCGGCTTGGAAAGAAAAGTTTATGGGGTGTTTTGTCAATTTCCACGTAGACGCGAAAGGCCAAGTCTATGCTTTTTCTGGCCTCTTCGTCACTGACGCGCTCTCTGGCCGCGTTCTCGTTTTTGATTTTGCCGGCTTCTTTTTCAAGCCTGCGGGAGCGCTCGTCAAGCTCGCGCCGCGTGTCTTGCGTCTGACGCAGCAGCTCTCGGTGCCGCGTTTCCATGTCGCGCTTTAGGTTGTTCAGAGCCTGAGCTGTGCTGTTTTTGTTTTGTTGATTCTCGCGTTCTATGTCGCGGCGCACTCTATCCATCTCGGACCGCTCGCGCCGCAATCGTTCCGTCAGGCTTTGAAGCTCAGCCTCCATTTGGCGGACATCGCTCATATCGCCCTTCCGCTGTTCCTGAGGCTGTTTTCTATGTCCAAGATTTTCTGTTGTTTCTTTTGGACAAATAGCCGAATTTGTTCTTCAAGCCGCGAAACGCCGCTTTGCGCCCTCGATATCGCTTCGCTCACCTCAGACATAAGCCTCCGCGCGCTTTCTCCGTCTTCGCCCGAGCGCAGATAGCGCGACAAAATATCACGGTCGACGCCGAAGACGCTTTCAAGTTCCTCTAATTCTTGCGCCATTATCGTGACGTCGGCGACGGTGACAACCGTGTCGTCTCCCTGAGAAAGCATAGGCCGCGCGGGCGGCTTGGCTCCGCTGAAAGAAAACGAGTATTTTTTGAAATCCAACGGAGTCAGCGACAGGCTATTTTTACCGGGGAAAAGCTCAAAGCGGCATAAGGCTGTCTCATATGGCGGACGCATAACCTCGAGGCTAAAACCGCCGGCGTCAGAAGCGGGGATGATAACGACGGTAAAAACGACCGGACAGCCTATGACTACGGGGCGAAACGTAACGCTGTCATCGGACTGGTTTTCTTTTACGGCAAAGCTGCCTATACGAAAATTTTCGGCTCTTTGCCCGTCTCGCATGGCGGAGTACGGCTTGTCCTGCCCGTCGCTTTCGAGAAACAGCCTCATCTCAGCGCGTCCATCGAGAAGCGCGGATAGAAGGTTGAATTTAACGTCGTCTTTAGCGAAAATTTCTATATTATCGATATTATCATTCATAATTTATCTTCTTCTTTGTTTATTTTTTTTCTCTTATTTTTTTCTCTTATTTTTTTCTCTTATTTTCTTAATTATTTTCCGGAATTTAATGTCATTAAACTTTTGGAATTTGCGCTAACCGGCCCGTGGATGCCCGCATTTTTCGCCACACGTCAATAGCCTCTTTGGAGGGAACGCCTACTAACGTCGCGCGTCCGGGGCCAACGTTTATTTCGACGCGACGCGCGGACGACCCGTTGTAATACGAGTCGAATACGCCTTTATAGCGTTCGCTCAACATGAGAAGCCGCTGGTTTGACGAGCCGCGATAAGGGCGTCCGTCGTCAAGCTCGGCTACATAGCGCCCGTCTATCAATATGTCGGCCTCCTTCAAGAGAGAAGCCGCGCCTACGCCGCCTGACGCGCGAAGTTCTTCTATCGTAAAGCCCGTGTAGACGATGACGCCGTAGTCGGCACGCTTCCTGATTCTTTGAATGACATCCGCAACGGCCGCGCTTTGAGCAAACGGCTCGCCCCCGCTGACGGTCACGCCCTCAATGTCCAAACGCGCGTAAATCTCCAAGAGAACATCGGCCAACTCTGCGGCGGAGAGCCATTCGCCGCCCTGTTCTCTCATATCGGGCGACAGGCAGTCCAAGCAGCGAAAAGGACACCCCTGAACCCAGAAGGCGCTTCGGGTAAACGGCCCGAGCGCCTCCGTTTTTTCTACGTAATGCGAGATGTTGATATGCGCGGGCACCACCGCGGCCTATACGTTCAGGCCGTAGTTTTTGCAAAGAGCCGATAGCCCGCCCTGATAACCGGCGGCTACGGCGTTGAACTTCCACTCATTGTTGTGCTTATACAGCTCGCATACCACAATGGCCGTCTCGACGGAAAAATCCTCCACGAGGTCGAATTTGAGGACCGTTTCGCCTGACGTGTCGGTATCGTTCACTATCTTGTCAAGGCGGACGTAGGCCCCTGAGACTTGGCCGAAGTTCTGCCTTCTGCTCTCCGCTTCATGTATCGTAACGCAGACGACGATTTTTTTGATGTCCTCCGGCATTTTTTTGAAGTTGACTCGGATTACCTCATCGTCCCCGTCGCCCACTCCGGTGCGGTTGTCGCCCGTGTGGACGACGGCGTCACCTCGGCTTTTGAGGTTGCTGTAGAAAATAAAGTCCTCTTCGCGATTGACTTTGCCGTTTTCACCCACGAGAAAACAGGACGTGTCGAGGTCGAAGTCGGAGCCGCCGTCGTATTTATTTATATCCCATCCAAGCGCCACAATCGCCGCAACCATGCCTTTATCGAGAGCGACGCTCTGCCCCTTTTTCAAGTTGATAGCCATTCTGGTCTCCTATTTGTAGAGCCTGAGTAAACTATCGAGACGGCTGGCCTCTTTTACGGGCTGCCCCACCGCGCTGAACTTCCACTCGCCGTCATGTCGATATATCTCGCCCACAACAAGCCCCGTCATGCCGTCGTAGTTCTCGTTCAAGTCGTAGCGGCAGAACTCCTGTCCGTTTGTCCTGTCGACAAGGCGGATGAACGCGTTTTTGATCAGGCCGAAGTGCTGCTTTCTGACATTCGCGTCGTAGATATTGACGACC
Source organism: Synergistales bacterium (assembly GCA_026002715.1). GTDB lineage: Bacteria > Synergistota > Synergistia > Synergistales > Aminobacteriaceae > BNVG01. Next base: position 15,370 of record BOCC01000025.1, on the reverse strand, counting down.
ACTACGAGTTTTCCGATTTCCTTTGGCAAAGCGGAAAGCTCTACGAAAATTACCTCGTCATCCCCCTCGCCCTCCCCCGTCAGGTTATCGCCCTGATGCGCGATAGCGCCGTCAAGGTCTGAGAGATTGCCGAAGTAGACGACCCCTTTCATCTTGCCGGAAGCGTCGCAGAAAATAAGCGAAGCGTCGCAGTCAATGGCCTGGCTTGATGATTTCGGCTTAAAAAGGCCGAGAATCCCGCCGCTGTCGCTTTCGGCCTCGTCCCAACCGAGACCGACCAATACGGAACTCAATCCGGCTCCACCTTTGGTGAGGTCTATCTTTTGCCCCTTCTGAAGGTTTATAGTCATAGGCTTGTCACGTCCTTTCTTTCTTTCATTACTTTCATTATTTCATTCATTCGTCCGAATTTCATGCGTCCAAGCCGTAGCTTCGGCATAGAGCCGATAATCCGCCCTGATAACCGGCGGCTACGGCGTTGAATTTCCACACGTTGTTATATTTGTACAGCTCACATACAACTATGGCCGTCTCAACGGAAAACTCCTCCGCGAGGTCGAATTTGAGGACCGTTTCACCTGACGTGTCGGTTTCGTTCGCTATCTTGTCAAGGCGGACGTAGGCCCCTGAGACTTGGCCGAAGTTCTGCCTTCTGACCTCCGCTTCATGTATCGTAACGCAGACGACGATTTTTTTGATGTCCTCCGGCACTTTTTTGAAGTTGACTCGGATTACCTCATCGTCCCCGTCGCCCTCTCCGGTGCGGTTGTCGCCCGTGTGGATGACGGCGTTGCCTCGGCTTTTGAGGTTGTTATAGAAAATAAAGTCCTCTTCGCGATTGGCTTTGCCGTTTTCACCCACCAAGAAACAAGACGCGTCAAGATCGAAGTCAGAGCCGCCCTCGTATTTATTTACGTCCCATCCGAGCCCCACAAGCGCTATTGCCATGCTGTTGTCGAGCGTGACGCGCTGCCCCTTCTGTAGATTGATAGTCATAGGTTTGTCAGATCTTTTGTCCGGTCAAGGATTTTCTGAGCAAATCCACAGGGATAATCGAGAAAGCGCAAAGCAATACGGCTGTCCACTCACCCGGCAGCAACCCGTAGCACCGCAGTACCGCCCCTCCGAACGTGGTCATAACCATCTGAACCACGACAATCAGAAGGATCACCTTCCAAAAGCCCTTGTTGCCCCCTATGTTGTCGAACAGGTTTATCTTGTCCGTGCGGGCGTTGAACGCGTTGAAAGCGGCCAGTAGGACGTAGAACGTAAAGAACGCCGTAAATAGATATTCGCTCGCGCCGTCGTCCGGCCTGAACCACCCTTTGGCCGTGGGGGAGAGCAAAAGGAACATGCCGACGGCGAACGTCCAAAGCGCGCCCGTGAGTATCGCCCCCCACATGGCCTTGCTGACGATGCTTTCCTCTCGCCGTTTGGGGGCTTCGCGCATAAAGCGCGCCAAGGCCGGCTCACCTCCGAAGGCAAGGGCCGCGAGAGTGTCCATGACCAAATTGACCCATAGAATCTGTGTGATGGTAAGGGGGTTTTCCATGCCCAAAAGAGGCGCGACAAAGGACAGAAGCACGGCGCTGACGTTGATGGAGAGCTGAAAAACTATGAATTTACGGATACTGTTGAATATCGTGCGTCCGTAGAGAATGGCTTTGTCTATCGAGGCGAAGTTATTGTCTAAGATGACTATGTCGCTGGCCTCTTTTGCCACCTCCGTGCCGCCGCCCATCGCAAAACCGACATCGGCCTTCTTGAGAGCGGGCGAGTCGTTGACGCCGTCTCCGGTCATTCCCGCGACAAGCCCGCTCTCCTGGGCGAGGCGGACAAGACGGCTTTTGTCACTGGGAAGGGCGCGGGCCACAACGCGCAAGTTTGAGAGCTTTGCCTTTATGTCCTCGTCGCTCAAGGCGGACAGTTCGTCGCTGGTCAGCACGATGTCGGTATCGTCTTTCAGGATGCCGGCTTCTTTCGATATGGCCATAGCGGTGTCCTTGCGGTCGCCCGTTATCATAACCACCTGCACCCCGGCGTTTTGCACTTCGCGTATGGCGCCTATGGACTCAGGTCTCACCTCGTCGCGTATGCCAACGACGCCGACCAATATCCAGTCGCCTTCCGGCAATGTCTCCCCGTCGATTTTGTTCTGCGATACGGCAAAGGCCAGCACTCTTATCGCGCGCCCGGCCAGTTCGTCAATCTTTGCCTCGATAATGGACGCGTCGATGGCTGCGGGGTTTCCATGCTCGTCAAAGCAGGTTTTGCAGCGGCTTATGATTTTCTCAGGCGCGCCCTTGATCAGGGTGTAGTTAAACTCACCCTCTACGGTAGAGGCCGAGAATTTGCTCTCGCTGTTGAACGGTATGAACGCTGTTTTCTTGACGCCAAAAGATGTCGAGCCAAGAGACGAGCCGTAGCCGAGTACGGCTCGCTCCGTGGCATTGCCGCCTATCACCCGCGCTGGGCCATCATCGGTAGCGGGCGTCAATACGGCATCCGTGCTGTTGCTGATGCAAAGAGACAGGAGTCTGCCTATGCCGCTTTGTCCGAGCTGATTTTTTTCGTATGCCTTGCCCTGCGCGTCCAAAAACGTGACGACCTCGAGCTGACCCTTTGTGATGGTACCGGTCTTGTCGCTGAACAGAATATTCAGGCTGCCGGCCGTCTCTATCCCGATTATTTTACGAACCAAGACGTTGTCGCGCAGCATTTTGCCCATGTTGAGCGCGGAGACGAGCGCTATCATCAGGGGCAGGCCCTCCGGCACCGCCATGACGATAATGATGACGGCCAGCATGACGGCGTTTACGACGTCTTGTATCAGCTGCATCCAGTTTGCGCAGTACGCGAGAATGAGCGCCATATCGAACGCGTTATGGATGACGATGCGCTGAAACAAAAAGGCCATAGCTATCGTGGCGCCGCCTATGTAGCCAAAGATGCTTATCTGGTTGGCCAACTTCGAAAGCTTGACCTTCAGCGGCGAATCGCGGTCGTCCTCTGCCTGAAGCTCGCTCGCTATTGTACCGTAGACGCTCTTGTCGCCTACGGTTTTTACCTCTATGACGGCACTCCCGCCGCATACCACCGAGCCGCGGAAGACCTTGTGAGAGTTCAGGAAATCCATAGATTTTTCTTCCGAAAGCGTCTCGCCCTCGGGGACGGGAAGTTTACGCGCTTCCTTGCTTTCTCCGTTCAGGGCGGACTGGTCGACCTTTATCTCACCTTCTATGACAACCCCGTCGGCCGGGACTTTATCGCCCGTCTGGAGCAGGACGCAGTCGCCCGTCACGATGTCGTCTATAGGCACGTCGCCAAGCTGTCCGTCGCGCCACACCTTGCATTGAATTCGTGACGCCTCTTCTTGGAGTTTTTGGAAAGCGTTTTCGTTTCTGTATTCCGAAAATGTCGACACAAACGTAGCCAATATGACGGCGACAGCTATTCCTACGGCCTCGTACCACTCTGTCTGCCCAAGAAACACAAAGACGACGTTGATGGCCAGCGCAACGCATAAAATCCTTATCATCGGGTCTCCGAAGTTGTCTTTCAGCTTACTCCAAAAACCCTCGCTCTCAACCTCAGTCAGTCTATTGTCGCCCCATTTTTTCAGCGACTCCTCAACCTGACTCTTACTTAAACCATTAATTGCCAAAAAAAACCCTCCCTCAATTTTAATGATGATTTTATTTCCGGATCAGAACCATTCTCGTTAGAACTATAGAACTATAGTTCATATCGTGAAAATTCTCAATACAAAAACTCGGTTATTCAGAGCAAACGCATAAAAAAGCACGACCGACCAAGTACGGTTTACCTGAGCCTATGTAGTCCGCGATGGTATTTTCGTTTGGCAAATCCAAATAAATACCGATTGCAATTGGTAGTCAGATATAGTACAGTATCATACTAAAATCACTATACTATTATAGCGATTTCCCTATATACCTAGTTCTTGTCTTCCTGCGTCACGCCGAGGTATCGTTTCGTTACGGCGAATGACGAATGGTTATATATCTCCATGATCACGGCTGGCGATATACCTGACTTCCAAGCGAAGTAGCCGAACGTCTTGCGCAGTGAATGACAGGAAACGCGAAAACAGAACTTCAAAGCCTCAGCGGCGGCTCTGATAATTCTATAAGCCTGTATGCGGCAGATTGCCCCGCCCTTGCGGCTTTTGATCAAAGATCCGCCGCGCTTGGCGGCGTAAATATAGAGCGTCAGCGCGCTGACAATACGGTTATTAAGAAATACGACTTTGGTTTTACCCGTTTTCTTCTCTGTGATACTGACGCTTTCGCGGACACGGCAATGATCGAAGTCGTACACGTCGTCCCACGTAAGACGAAGTAAGTCGCTGATTCGCAAAGCGGTGTGGATGCCCATTACGATAAGGACGTAGTTACGAATTTTTCCGAGTTTCAAGTAGTAGTTCGAGAGTTCGCGCGCTTGGTTTATGTCTCTGATAGGTTGTGTAGTAGCCATAATAGATTCCTCCTGATTGATATATAGATTGTAACGCCTATGTAACATAATCTCAAGTATGTTACATACAGACTGAATAGCTTGAAAATTCAAGGAAAGTCAGGATGGAAAACTTGGCTTTGTATGAGAAAATAAAAAATCATCGGAGCTGAAAGCCCCGATGATTAGAAGAAAAATAGCGTCTATGTAACACTTTTGAGAATATGTTACATTGGGGCAATCTGCCGCCCGTTGCTGTGGAAGGGACGGGTTTTATGAGTAAACCCTATAGTCATAAAATATTAACGTCAATTAAGCACTCACATTATCGGGAGGAATGTCTTTAGATGTATGGTCAAGAGTTTTTGAATTTATGCGCTAAAGGCGAACCTCGTGAAGTTGAGGCCGCAATTAAGGGCGGCGTGGACATAAACGCAAAAAATGAATACGACGCTACAGCTTTGATGTTCGCCGCTGAGAAAAATCCCAATTTAGAAGTCGCTTCGCTCTTGGTCGAGAACGGCTTAGACACGAACGCAAAAGATAAAAGCGGCGCTACAGCTTTAATGCTTGCCGCTGAGAAAAATTCCAATTTGGATATTATTTTGCTATTGATCGAGAACGGCGCGGATGTGAACGCAAAAGATAAAAACGGCGAGACAGCTTTGATGAGCGCCGCCCGAAAGAATCCCAACCATGGGGCTATCTCATTTTTGCTCACAAATGGCGCGAATATAAACGCGAAAGATCAAGACGGCCGGACAGTCTTGATATATGCCGCCGGAAGTAATCCCAACATAGAAATTATCTCGCTCTTACTCAAAAGCGGCGCGAATGTGAACGCGAAAACCAAAGACGGCATGACAGCTTTGATGAGCGCCGCTACGGAGAATTCTAACCCGGAAGTTATTGCGCTTCTGCTCAAAAACGGCGCTGACATAAACGCGAAAGATAAATACGGCACGACGGCTTTGATGTGGGCCGCCGGGTATAATTCAAATCCGGAATCGATTGCGCTTCTGCTCAAAAACGGCGCTGACGCGCTTATAAAAGACAGGGAAGGAAAAAGAGCGATAGACTACATAAGATGGAACAACAGATTGAAAAACGCGGAAATCCTTAAGCAGCTTCAAGAGGCAACTCCAAGAGACAGCTTCGGGATGCTTCAAAAAGTATCGTTATTGCTATTCGGCTATAAAGATTATATGCCAACGCTGTAGTTCATCTTTAAAGGATAAGCCAAATGGCGATTAACGCATAGGGGAGCAGTCGCAGTGGACAGGCACGGGAGATTCGTTTCGCGCTGTTAGACAAACCGCCGCAATTCCAGCCACCTCCTAAGTTTATCTTCAAAAGTCTTCACGTTTCGCCGCGGGACAGGGCTCGACGACGGCAGCAAAATATATTTCACTCCTTCGCGCTCTTTATTATATTTGTGATACATCTTCTCGGCCATTTGCCCATTAAAAGACAGCGCGCGGATAGTCGGGTTCGCGCTGAGCAGCGCGGCTACGTCGTTAGGCTCCTCCTCGCGGATGTCCCTGTCGAGCGAACCGGGGCGGACGCAGGAGCGCATGGAGTCCCATAAAGCGACGCGCCGCCGTTTGAGCATGGCGACGCGTTCTTCGTATTCCTCTTTATAAGGCTCCTCAAGCACGGCGCCGATGAGCCGCCAAAAATCATTTCTCTCGTTGCCGTAATAGCGTCCGGTTTTAAGGGACAACACACTTGGCATGGAGCCCAAAATCAAAAGAACAGGCCCCTCCCCTAAAATCGGAGCGAACGAGTAAACGCGGATTCCTGTCAATCGGCCACGTCTAACCCGTAGGCTCTAAGAAGCTCCGTGGCCGCGCCGGTAGCGGAGAGCTCACCCGAAACTACCTGCCGCTCTACGCGTTCTTTTATGCTCGTCACATCGGGATGCCTATAAAATTTCTGCCTTAGCTGATCGTCGACCATCGTATAAACCCATGAGAGAATCTGCTGCTTTCTGCGCTCACCAAACACTCCCGACTCTTTGACCGTCGCCATAAACTGTTCGACGACGCTCCAGATCTCGTCTACGCCCTTGCCAGTTACAGACGAACAAGTATAGGCGCGCGTAGCCCAGCCCTCCGTGGCCTGCCTTAGATAGTGCAGCATTCTGTCATATTCGACTCTGGTCGTGTCGGCCTTCAATTCGTTATTGCCGTCCGCCTTGTTCACTAAAATAGCGTCCGCTAATTCCATGACGCCCTTTTTCATCCCTTGAAGGTCGTCGCCGGCTCCGGTTATCACCACAAGCAAAAAAAAGTCCACCATAGAGCGCACCGTCGTCTCGCTCTGCCCGACGCCCACGGTCTCGACCAAGATAACGTCGTAGCCGGCGGCCTCGCATAGAAGCATCGTCTCCCGGCTTTTGCGGGTGAGGCCCCCGAGCGTGCCGCCGGAGGGCGACGGCCTTATAAAAGCGTTTTTGTGTTTGGCGAGGTTTTCCATCCTCGTCTTGTCGCCCAAGATACTACCCTTGCTGACGCTACTGCTCGGGTCGACCGCCAGAACAGCTATCTTTTTGCCCTTTTCACAGAGGCGGCATCCGAGCGCCTCTATAAACGTGCTCTTGCCAGCGCCAGGAACGCCGGTTATCCCGACGCGCGTCGAGTTTCCGGTTTTTGGCAGCACTTCTTTGATTACTTGCTGCGAGAGGTCGAAATGAGAGGGGGAATTGCTCTCGGCTAAGGTGATGGCTCTCGACAGAATTGTCCTGTCGCCCGCAAGAACTCCGCTCACGTAATCGTCAAGCGAGAGCTGCCTGCGCTTAGGCGACGCCAAAACAAGCGGCGCGGACGGAGCGGAAGACATCCCGTCGTGCGCGTCGCTCACGCCGTCCATAACATGTGAGGCGAACTCAGCGCCCGCCTCACATGGAGTCCATTCTGGTTTTTTAACCGAAGACACGCCTGTTCAGCTCTTCCATAACTTTTTTGGCGGCCACGGGAATTACGGTGCCGGGGCCGAATATGGCGCTCGCTCCGTTGGCGCGCAGGAAATCGTAATCCTGGGCCGGTATGACGCCTCCTATCACGACCATTATGTCCTCGCGCCCACGCTTTTTCAGCTCTTCGACGAGCTGCGGCAGGAGCGTCTTGTGTCCGGCGGCGAGGGAGCTCATACCGATGATGTGGACGTCGTTGTCGACGGCGTCCTGCGCCGCCTCCTCGGCGGTCTGGAACAGAGGCCCGACGTCCACGTCGTAGCCCATATCGGCAAAAGCCGTGGCTATGACTTTAGCGCCCCTGTCGTGCCCGTCCTGCCCCATCTTGACGACCATGATTCTCGGCCGCCTACCTTCCTTGACCTCAAACGCGTCGGTCATCTCGCGGACCTCGGAGATAACGTCTTCGTCGGTGAACTCGCTGCTGTATATACCGGATATCGAGCGGATTATCGCCTTGTGCCTGCCGCTGACTTTCTCTACGGCGTCGGAGATCTCCCCCAAGGACGCGCGGGCGCGGGCCGCGTCCACGGCCAATTCAAGCAAGTTGCCCTCTCCTGTATCCATGGCTTTCGTTATCGCGTCCAAGGCCTGACGCACTTTCGCCGGGTCGCGTGTGGCGCGCAGCTTTTCGAGGCGCGCGATCTGAGCTTGGCGAACCGCGCTGTTATCGACCTCAAGAATCTCTATCGGGTCCTCTTTGTCGAGCCTGAAAGCGTTGACCCCCACTATTTTCTCGGCCTTAGAGTCTATACGAGCCTGCATACGGGCGGCGGCTTCCTCTATCTTCATCTTGGGCAAGCCCGTGTCTATGGCCTTGGCCATTCCGCCGAGCGCCTCGACTTCCTGAATATGCGCCCAGGCGCGGCGTATAAGCTCGTCCGTCAAAAATTCCACATAATACGAACCCGCCCATGGGTCTATTACTTTGCAGACTTTGGTTTCGTCCTGTATGTAAATCTGCGTGTTACGGGCGATACGCGCCGAAAAATCGGTCGGCAGCGCGATGGCCTCGTCGAGGGCGTTTGTGTGCAGCGACTGAGTGTGCCCCAGAGCCGCCCCCAGAGCCTCGATGCAGGTGCGCTCTATGTTGTTGTACGGGTCTTGCTCGGTGAGGCTCCAGCCGGAGGTCTGGCAGTGGGTGCGAAGGGCCATAGACTTGGGGTTCTTGGGGCCGAACGTATTGACCATCTTGGCCCAGATCATCCGCGCGGCGCGCATTTTCGCCACTTCCATAAAGTAGTTCTTGCCTATCCCCCAGAAGAACGACAGACGCGGCGCGAAGTTGTCTATGCTCAGGCCCGACTTTACGCCGGTGCGGAGGTACTCCCATCCGTCCGCCAAGGTGTAGCCGAGCTCTATGTCGGCTGTGGCCCCCGCCTCCTGTATGTGGTAGCCCGATATGCTTATGCTGTTGAACTTGGGCATATACTTGGACGTGTAGGCGAAGATGTCCCCTATTATCCTCATGCTCGCGGTGGGCGGGTAAATGTAGGTGTTGCGGACCATGAACTCCTTCAATATATCGTTCTGTATCGTGCCGTTCAGGACGGACTTGTCCACGCCCTGCTCCTCAGCCGCGAGAATGTAGAACGCCAGAACGGGAAGAACGGCGCCGTTCATGGTCATCGAAACGGACATCTGGTCGAGCGGTATCCCGGAGAACAGTATCTCCATGTCAAGGATAGAATCGACCGCGACGCCCGCCTTGCCGACATCTCCGACGACGCGCGGATGGTCGGAGTCGTAGCCTCTGTGCGTAGCGAGGTCAAAGGCTATGGAAAGCCCCTTCTGCCCAGCGGCGAGGTTTCTTCGGTAGAACGCGTTGCTCTCCTCAGCCGTGGAGAACCCGGCGTACTGCCTGACGGTCCAGGGGCGCGTGACGAACATCGTAGGGTACGGGCCGCGCAGGAACGGAGGAAGCCCGGCCGTGTAACCCAAGTGGCTCAGACCCTCATAGTCAGCCTCCGTGTAGAGCGGCTTGACGTCTATCTGCTCCATCGTCTTAGAAACCATATCACCCGCGCTGCTTCCGGTTTCTTTCTTGAAGTCGCCTTCCCAGCCCTTTAGGTCAAAGGAATCGGGGGACAGCGGCTTTTTCAGGTCTATTTTCGTAAAATCAGGGCGCGCGCTCATTAGAACATCCCCTTTCCCTTTTGCATATCGGTCAGCATTGCAAGACAATTAGACCTGACATGTATAAAATCGTCGACGCCGGCGTCGGTGTAAGACTGCTTGAACTCCTCCGCGGGAGCGCCGGCCAAGAAGACCTTCGTAGACGGACTCTTTGCCTTTATCAGCTTTGCCAAGGACGGCACAAGCTCGGGGTAAGTGGCGTCCGTAGAGCATATAACCGCTATGTCGCCGCCGCTCTTGACGGCCGCCTCGGCGCATTTCTCGACTGTGGGATATCCGTCGTTCTTTATAAGCTCGAAGTTCGCCACTTCCATGAAGCCGGTGATGAAATCGGCCCGCGCCTTGTGCTGCGGAATTGGCCCCATGTTGGCCAAAAAGACGCGTAAATTTTTGCCGGTCTTCGCCTTGAAGCTCTCCGTTCTGGCTCGCAACTCCTCGTACTGCTCAGTCCAGCGGTGCGGAAGAAGCGGGGTTATCTCGGTGTCTGCTATACGGACGGGTTCGCGTTCCTCGCGCGGCAGCGGGGTCTCGGCGACGTTGGGATACATGTTGGTGCCAAGCGCCCTGTCAGCGCGCGTGGCTAATTTTTTGAACCTCTGCTGCAATATCCCGTCTATCTCGCTCTGCACGTAGCCGTCCTTTATGCAGGCTATCATTCCGCCCTTGCCCTCTACCTTTTGAATCTCCGCCCAAATATGCCGGCTCAGCTCGTCCGTCAGAGACTCCAGATACCATGACCCGCCTGCCGGGTCTATGGGTTGAAGCAGATGGTATTCGTTTTGCAGCATTATCTGGGAGTTGCGGGCGACTCTGCGGGAGAACTCGTCACCACACCTGACGGCTTCGTCAAACGGCACGACCGTGAGGCCGTCCACGCCGCCGAGAACGGCCGAAAATGCCTCGGTGGTGTTGCGGAGCAGGTTGACGTATGGGTCGTAAACGGTCTTTGTGAAGAACGACGTAGTTGCGAAAATCTCGCACTTTTCGGACTCTGTCCCGCCCCCGAAAGACTCGGCGATACGCGACCAGACGAAACGGGCGGCCCTTATCTTCGCTATTTCCATAAAGAAATTCGAGCCTACTGAGAACTCGAACCTGATATGTTTGGCGAACTTTTCTATATCGATACTTCTTGCGCTCATAGCCTGAGCCAGCTCGATAGCCGAGGCCATGACAAACGCGACTTCCTGCACGGCGTTCGCCCCCGCGTTATGGTAAACGTCACCCTTGAAAAGCAACGTGCGAAGGGACGGAGCTTTTGCCTCGGCAAAATTGATGGTATCGCCCGCCTCGTCAAAAAGTTTATCCAAAGCGCGCGGCAGCTTGCCGAACAGGAGGTAAGACCCTATCGGGTCGGCGCCGATACAGCCCTTCAAATCTCCAAGCGGCGCTATAAAGTCAATAAGAGGCTTCGCGGACGCGCCGGCAAAAATGTGAAAGGGGTATTTCGCCGTATCGATTCCGTCAAGCAAACACTTCGCGTCTTCGGGCGAAGAAACAGAGACTCCCCTGCTTTCGTCCGGCGTGGAGTCGCTGAGGCGAATTGTTATGGTGGTGGCGCCTTTTGCGAGGTCGTGCTTGATTGTCTCGTTTGCCGCGCTTGGCGTCCTATCATCGCACACCTGCGCCACTTCCCAAGGCGACTTGACATAGCCTGAAGCGTGACCTCCGCGCAAAGACGGATATTTCCCCGGCAAAGTCTTGGCCTCCGGAATATTCTTGAGGCTCTCTCTTGTGTAGATAGGCTCTAAGCGTATCCCCTCATATGTCTGAGTGAACATGCTCTTATCGAATGAGGCGCCCTTTAAAGCCGCCACGGCGGCTTCCTTCCACTCGTCGTACGTTGCCTCCTTAAACTCGCTGAAATCGACGCTTGGCGGCGTTGGTAAATTGTTTTTTAAATCTCCCATCAAATTACACCTCCCGCATCCCACCAATCCGCCGCGCCCGCGCGCAACTAAAGACAAACGCACCTCGGCCGGTCTCCTGGCTCTCCATCAACCTACTCCCGCGTCTTCCCGCTTATAACAGTGACGTCAGTACGGTTTCGTCCGGATAACAGTGGCGGGGCCGCTCCGGTTTCACACCGGATTCCCGAACACCGAAATGCCTTACAGTGTTTCATATTTTACATTATATTACATTTTGCGTCGCGCGCGTATAGATATTGCCCCACCTTTGGCAAGGAACTGTGACAGAGGGGCCTGACAAAGACCCTAAGCGACTCACTCGGCTCACACTTCGTCGGTTCGCTGCTTAACTCACTTTTGCGCGGTCGGCGCTCTGTAAGTGGCCAAACTCACTAAAACCACAATGCAGGTGGTAAGCAAAAACGCCGTGGTTCCCCAGTGTATTCCCAGCAAAGGCTTTCCGCCATTGTACCAAAGGAAGGTAATGACCGTCCCACCGACGATGCCGGAGAGAATCGCCTGGTGAGTGGTCTTTTTCCAGTAAATAGCCAAGATGAGGCCCGGCCCGAAAGAGGCGGCCAAGCCAGCCCAGGCAAGCTGGTTCAGGCTGAAAACGGAATCCACCTTCATCATGGCCAAGCCGAAGGCCACAAGGCCGAACACCACGGTGCAGAACCGGCTGAAAGCCTTGTAAAACGCCTCGCTTTTCTCTATGTTTTTGAAGAAGCCTTTTCTGAGGACGTTGACGGATATTTCAGCCGTTCCCTGCAAGAGCAGGGAGGAGTTCGTGGACATGATGGCGGCAAACACCGCTGCCAGCATCAGACCACCCAGAAAGTTCGGGAAGAACTCGTATATGAACGTAGGGGTTGCCATTTCCGCGTCCTGCATGGTGGGGAAGAGGATGCGGCAGCAAAGCCCCAGTATCAAGGGGAAATATTGACGAATAGTGTTGAAGACGACGGCAATGAGGGCCGCCCCCGGAATTTTCTCCGTCGACTCGATGGCGATGAACTTCTGAAGGCCCTGAGGCTGGCCGAGAAAACCCAAAGCAACTCCCATCCACAGCCACAACGCCAGGAAAAGGGGCCAGCCCAGCTTGCCGCCGGTCCAAGAGACCAGTATGGGGTCGATGCTGTGCAGCTTGCGGAAAAACTCCCCCACACCGCCCAGATGGTTAAGAGCCGCGATAGGCATGACCAAGCACATTGCGACCATCAGCATCCCCTGAAACGCCTCGGCCCAGTAGGCGGCCGTCACACCGCCGTAGACGACGTAAAGCATGACGAGAAGGGAAGATCCGACTATCGCCGTCATATAGTCGATTTTCAGCGCGTCGGCGGCCTTTCCCGCCGCGATGATGTTGGACCCTAAGTAGGCGAACATGAAGACAGATACCGTAATGCCGCTCAGGACGCGAATCAGGCCGGAGGGGTCTCCTCGCAGGGAGGCCAGCAAATCCACCGCCGTCATGGCCTTATGCTCAAGGGAAAGGGTTTTGACCTTGGGGGCGATAAAACGCCAGCAGAGGAAATCGAAAAATGGCGCGAAGATGGCCTGATACAAAGCTAAAAAACCCATGGCGTAGCCCATGGCCACCAGACCGATGAAAGCGTATCCGCTGGCCAGAGTGGAGGCGGCGGCGAATCCGCTGACAATGCTTCCAAATCCCTTTCCCACGATGTAGTCCTTCTGGTCTTGCATGGGCCGAAGCCTATTGGAAAGATAGCTGATGCCGATCGTAACGGCAAAATAGAGGACAAGCCCCACAACAACTCCGTTCATTCGTTATTCTCCCTTCAGAAGTCGTGTTTATGCTGGTCAGCGTTTAGTGTTTCTTTCGGCTGGCGCAAAACCAATAAATCACCAAAAGCGGCGGAATAAGCGGACCGATGAAAACTACCAAAGCCTCTCCCACACCTATAAGTTCCATGCCCCTCGTCCTCCTTTAATTTAACGATCTATGCGAAGCTTGATGACGCTTTGCCCTCCGATGGATATCCCCTCGGGGAATGTTATGGCGACGACGTTATCTCCCTCCGGGAGAACCTGGCCGCCCTCTAAGCGCAGGGCGCAGTCGTGCCCCGGCAAAACCCGGTTTGCGACCGCCTTGACCTTTTCGATACTTTTTAGGCTAACCTCCGCGGCCTGTGTCATGCCTACGTTTCCCGTGGATAGCTCCACTCTGTTTTTGATGGCGTCACCAGAAATGGCGGTCCTGCCCTCCGGACAATCGACCAAGAGGGTAGCGCTGCCCGGCGTATGTCCGGGTGTTTGCAAAAAACTCACCCCCGGCATGATTTCTTCCCCATCTTTTTCAAGAAGAGTCCTTCTGAAGGAGCGCAGCAGGGGCAGAACTCCTTCCTGAACGACCGGATCATCCGCCGTGTTGGCGTACTCCCACTCATTTCGCCCGATGTAGAACATGGCTCCCGGAAACAGGCTCGCGTTTGCGATGTGGTCGAAATGCAGATGCGTCAAAAACACGGAGTCCACGTCGCCGCACCCCAACCCTCTCGCTTTCAATGCCTCAAGCAGCCACAGCCTGGCGCCGTGACCTCCGGTATCCACCAAACAGAGCCTTTTTTCGGTTTTCAGCAGAGCAATGGTGCTCCAGCCCAGAAAGGTATTACTGGCCTTCCCCGGAAAACCGTGAAACAATACGTCAATCGTCGCCAATTTACCGCCTCCTTATTTGGCCCCATCCAGAAAGGGCGCGATTCTTTCGTCGATTCGACTCGGGGTAAAGTCGATCAACTCGTACTTAGAAACGCCGTTGACGTAAAACGGGTCCTCTTTCATAATGGCGTCCACCTCCGCGGCGTTTTTCATGTTGAAGAGGATGACGCCTCCCACGGGAGGAGTACGTCTCCCAAACAACACTATCTGGCGCGATTCCAAATATTTGTTGAGGTAATCTCTGTGCGCCTTAACCCAGCGTTCCACTTCCTCCAAAGGCTTGACATAGCTTACTGATACAAGAATCATAACCTATTCCCCTCTCTATAAAATAAGAATTCGTAAATCGGCATTCATTTTAGGGAACCTCTAAAAATATCCTGCTATCTTACTTAATCTTAATGTCTTTGAGTTGTGTTTTTTATTAACAATTCAAACATCTCATATTGGCCCCAGCTAAATAGCAGCAACGCGTCATGTTGTATGCCAAATTTCAAATTTTTTAGTCCGATTATCCTCTGCAAGTTTCATTTTATCATCAAAATATCAAACGCTCAAAATCTCTTCGCCTCAAATTATGTTCGGTTCTCACTCAACGACAAGCCTCAGCTTTTTATGCTGCGGCAAACCCTCACCGCGTGACAGCAATTGGCCGTCTAAAATAATATCGCGCGTCGCCGTGTGTGAATTTAACCAAAGCAGTTCCGGAAAGATCTGCCCTATCTCCTCCATATGTATAAGCCCTTCCGTGTCGACATAACACCGCTTGCCCTTGTTTTCCGGCACTCCGGCCCCGAAGGCCGGAAATGTCATCGCGTCCAAGATCAACAATCCATTTTCGTCTACATGATAATATTCGTTCCACGGAAACTTCTCAAGAGAATGAATCCAGCCGAAGAAAAGCGAACTTCCCGTATGAGCGGGGGCGGAAGCGTAAACCTCGCCAGTCTGCCAATCAATTATGCGCAGCACAAATTTTTTTTCGCGAGCGCGGCAAGCCGCAATTGCAAGATACGCCGCCTGAACTGAAATCATGACGATTAAAATTGAAACAAAAAAATATACCGGCGTTTTAGATTTTATAATTTTATCCCCCCTTCCGAAACTTATATAATTTTACGATACATATTTCATTTGGGGGCTTGATTTTTTTGAGGAAAAGGGTTCGTCCACAAAACTCACTTATCCACAATTG
>BOCC01000024.1 GCA_026002715.1 Synergistales bacterium | reverse complement strand
TCCACAACTTAAGCGTTTTTTGCATATTTTTTCGCCGCGGCAATTTTTGATATGCGAAGAGTTTATGACGCAAACAACAGGTATGTAAAATCACATCTCGTCCTTAAGTTGTTGACATTGTTTCTATATCTCTCGAAGTGCTTGATATTGCTATGTTTTTAGTGTTTTCAAAGTTGAAAACAAAATTTTGCGTTTTATCACAGCCATCGGCTCGTAAACGCGCTTGCATTAAGCCTTTCCGCAGTGGAAAATATATCTTCATAAAAAAATGGGGAAACTCAAAAATTTCTTTTATTGACAGATGAGGCTTTCTTTTGGTATGATTACCGTTGCGTTTTTGTGCGCGAGGGGGTATCATTGTGTCTTTGAGCGAGTTGGCCGTACCGGAGCGAGTTGTGGGCGAGAGAGAAGTGCGCCGTGCTATGGCTCTGCACCTTCTCCGAAAGATATTTGTTGCGGATTATAACGCGTCTCCTCAAAAGCAAAGACGTACGCACGGCAACGCTAAAACCCTCGCCGATGTAGTAAAGGCGGCGGAATTAGCTGGAATTGAGATTGAAAAAGTTGATTCTCGGTTGACATTGGGGCGCGCTTGCGCCATTGATCGCCCGGCTTCTGTTGCAGGGCTGAAAACGCAAACATAAAGCTTATAACTCGCTCGGTTTTTGAGATATTTGCGAGATATTTTTTTAATTTTATTTTGTCTTTGGGAGGAGATTCTGTGCCAACAATCAATCAGCTTGTACGTCAGGGGCGTTCGGAGAAACGCGCTAAGAGCGACTCTCCGGCGTTGCAGGGCAATCCGGCAAGGAGAGGCGTATGCACAAGGGTTTATACCGTTACGCCCAAGAAGCCCAACTCGGCTTTGCGTAAGGTGGCGCGTGTGCGCCTGACAAACGGAATAGAGGTAACGTCCTACATTCCGGGCATCGGGCACAACTTGCAGGAGCACTCGGTGGTTCTTGTCCGAGGGGGACGTGTGAAAGACCTTCCCGGCGTTCGTTATCACATCGTGCGCGGCACATTGGACTGCGGCGGAGTGGAAAAAAGAATGCGCAGCCGCTCCAAGTACGGCGCGCGCAGGCCGAAGAGTTAGGGGGAGGATTTCGTTATGCCTCGCAAGGGTCACGTAAGAAAAAGAGTGCCGGCGCCGGATACGCGTTTTGGCAACGCCGCTGTGGCGAAGTTTATCGCCAGCCTGATGAAGGGCGGCAAAAAGAGCATCGCCGAGAGGATTCTCTACACCGCGCTTGACAACGCAGCTGAGAAACTTGGCACAGAACCGTTTGAGGTTTTCGAGAAGGCTATGGGCAACGTAGCGCCCCAGACCGAGGTTCGTCCGCGCCGCGTTGGCGGAGCGACGTATCAGGTTCCTGTGGAGGTTACGCCTGAGAGAGGGCAGCTTCTGTCTATTCGCTGGATTTTATCGTACGCCCGCGCAAAGAAGGGTATGCCTATGGCTGACCGTCTGATGCGGGAGTTGATGGACGCTTACAAAAATGAGGGCAGTTCCATTAAAAAACGCGAGGACACGCACAAGATGGCCGAGGCCAACCGCGCGTTTGCCCATTACCGTTGGTAGTCTATAATTATGTTGGAAGAAATGCGAGTGAAGAATTAGTTAAATGGATATTACAAAGCTCAGAAACATAGGCATAGCGGCGCATATTGACGCCGGAAAAACCACCACCAGCGAGCGTATCCTATATTACACCGGCCGAAACTATAAAGTAGGTGAGGTGCATGAGGGCGCCGCTACCATGGACTGGATGGAGCAAGAAAGGGAGCGTGGCATTACTATAACCTCCGCCGCGACGACTTGTATGTGGAAGGGATATACTATCAATTTGATTGATACGCCCGGCCACGTGGACTTCACTGTGGAGGTGGAGCGTTCTCTGCGCGTGCTTGACGGTGCTGTTGCGGTCTTCTGCGCGGTAGGCGGCGTTGAGCCTCAGTCAGAGACCGTATGGCGTCAGGCCGACAAGTATCACGTCCCGCGAGTCGCGTTTGTAAATAAAATGGACAGAATCGGAGCGGACTTCGACGCCGTTGTCGCGGCTATGCGAGACAGGCTCGGCGCTCATGCGGTGCCGATTCAGATGCCCATAGGCGCCGAGGAAGATTTCGCCGGCGTTATAGATTTAATAGAGCAGAAGGCCCTTTTATGTAGCGGAGAACTCACCCAGCCGCCCGTCGCGGCTCCTATTCCGGCAAACCTTGCCGAGGCTGCCAAGGCCGGGCGCGACTTTATTGTAGAGTCGGTATCCGATTTTGACGATGATGTAATGACGCTTTTCTTAGAGGGTAAAGAAGTCGGCGGCGACCTGCTCAAAGCCGCTCTTCGCAAGGCCACGATAGAGCTCAAACTCGTCCCCGTCATCTGCGGAACGGCGTTCAAGAACAAGGGCGTCGAAATGTTGCTTGATTCAGTCATTGATTATCTTCCCTGTCCTACGGATCTGCCCCCAATTCACGGCACGCGTCCCGACGAACCTGAAAGCTCGGTCGAGCGCCATAGCGACCCGAAGGAACCTTTCACAGCGCTGGCGTTCAAAGTCGCCGTCGATTCGTTCTTGGGTAAGCTTATATTCCTTCGCGTTTACTCGGGCACTTTAGAGAAGGGCAACACAATCTACAACGCCAGCTCCGGCCAGAGAGAGCGAATCGGGCGCATCATGCGTATGCACTCCAACAAGCGTGAGGACATCGACGCTATGGAGGCCGGCATGATAGTGGCCGTTCCGAGCCTCAAGAACACCAAGACCGGAGACACTCTGTGCGCCGAAAACGCGCAGATCGTCTTGGAGAGCCTTGTTTTTCCTGAGTCCGTCATATCTCTTTCCGTGGAGCCGGCCACCCAGGCGGATAAAATGAAGCTGTCCAAAGGCCTTATCGCGCTATCCGACGAGGACCCGACTTTCCGCGTCAAGACCGACGAGGAGAGCGGGCAGACCATAATCTCCGGTATGGGCGAGCTGCACTTAGAGATCATCGTGGACAGGCTCAAAAGAGAGTTTGGTGTAGACGTCAAAGTTGGGCGTCCGCAGGTGGCCTATCGCGAGGCTATTCAGAAGGCGTCTACGGCTGAAGGCAAATACATTCGTCAGTCGGGTGGGCGCGGACAGTACGGCCACGTTGTTTTTGAAATGGAGCCTCTGCCGGAGGGAAAGGGTTACGAGTTCGAGGACAAGATAGTCGGAGGAGTCGTCCCGAAGGAATACATCTCGGCCGTTCAAAAGGGCTTGGAGGAGGCCATCCAAAGCGGGACGTTGGGTGGCTATCCTGTCATCGGCATAAAGGTCGCCCTTGTAGACGGAAGCTATCACGATGTCGACAGCTCGGAAATGGCGTTCAAAATAGCCGCCTCAATAGGCTTCAAGGAGGCCATGAGAAAGGCGTCGCCGGCTTTGATGGAGCCCATTATGGCTGTTGAGGTAGTTACGCCCGAGGAGTATGTGGGAGACGTTATCGGAGACCTTTCGTCTCGGCGGGGACGCATAGACGGCATGGATATGAGGGCGAACGCCCGCGTCGTCCGTTCCTTTGTGCCTTTGGCCAGCATGTTCGGCTACTCCACCGACCTCAGAAGCAAAACATCGGGCCGCGCTAACTACACAATGCAGTTCGACCACTACGAGCCAACCCCGGCCGACGTCGCTGAAAAAGTTTTGAAAGGTTAGTTTTTATTTTAGAGAATTGAATTCAGGAGGGAACAAATTATGGCAAAAGAGAAATTTGACCGAAGTAAACCGCACTTGAATATCGGCACCATAGGGCATATCGACCACGGCAAGACGACTCTCACAGCGGCGATAACAAAGTGCCTCGCCACTCAGAAGTTAGCCGAGTTCACCGCCTACGATATGATCGACAAAGCTCCC
This sequence comes from Synergistales bacterium, assembly GCA_026002715.1. Taxonomy (GTDB): domain Bacteria; phylum Synergistota; class Synergistia; order Synergistales; family Aminobacteriaceae; genus BNVG01. The sequence continues at coordinate 23,563 of BOCC01000024.1, read as the reverse complement.
GAGGAGCGCGAGCGCGGCATAACAATCAACATCGCCCACGTCGAGTATCAGACGGACAAGCGTCACTACGCCCACATCGACTGCCCCGGACACGCCGACTACATCAAGAACATGATAACAGGCGCCGCCCAGATGGACGGAGCTATATTGGTCGTCAGCGCGGCCGACGGCCCCATGCCCCAGACCCGCGAGCACGTCCTTCTCGCCCGTCAGGTCAACGTCCCCGCTCTTGTCGTCTTCATGAACAAGACGGACCAAGTAGACGACCCAGAGCTTCTCGACCTCGTCGAGATGGAAATTCGTGAGCTTTTAAGCAAATATGAGTTCCCCGGAGACGACATCCCCATAGTCCGCGGCTCAGCTCTCGATGTTATGGAAAAGGGCAGCGGCACAAAGGAAGACCCTATATCCAAGACTATATGGGACCTCATGGACGCCTGTGACAACTATATCCCGGAACCAGTCAGAGAGACCGAGAAGCCCTTCCTCATGCCAGTCGAGGACGTCTTCACCATCACAGGACGCGGCACGGTGGTCACGGGCCGCGTAGAGCGCGGCATAATCAAAGCCGGCGAGGAAGTGGCCATAGTCGGCATGAAAGAGGACATCAAGAAGACCGTAGCCACGTCTCTTGAGATGTTCCGCAAGATACTCGACGACGCTCAGGCTGGAGACAACGTGGGTATACTGCTCAGAGGCGTGGACAAAGACGAGGTCGAGCGCGGTCAGGTACTCGCCAAGCCCGGTTCCGTCACTCCTCACACCAAGTTCAAGGCCGAGGTCTACGTACTCAAGAAAGAAGAGGGCGGACGTCACACTCCCTTCTTCGCCGGCTACAAGCCTCAGTTCTACTTCCGCACAACCGACGTCACAGGCGGCATAAAGCTGCCCGACGGAGTGGAGATGGTAATGCCCGGAGACAACGCCAACTTCGAGGTTGAGCTCATAGTGCCCATAGCGATGGAAGAAGGTCTCCGTTTCGCGGTGCGCGAAGGCGGACATACCGTCGGCGCGGGCGTTGTTACGCAGATATTGAAATAGGCCGAGGGTACTGACGTGGCTAAGAAAATCCGTATTCGTCTGAAGGCTTTCGACCATAAAGTCCTCGATACATCCGCCACGCAAATAGCGGACACAGCGGAGAGGAGCGGAGCCGAGGTTTCCGGTCCCATTCCTCTTCCGACCATAATCAACAAGGTGACAGTTCTGAAGTCTCCTCACAAGGATAAGGACGCGAGAGAGCAGTTTGAGATGCGGACGCACAAGCGGCTTATTGACATAATCAACCCCACGCAGAAGACGATGGACGCGCTCATGCAACTCAATCTTCCTTCCGGTGTGGACATTCAGATTAAGTTATAAATTTTCACAACTCGGTTTTCAGTAAGGAGAGGAAAAGATGGGTATAGGGATACTGGGGAAAAAGATTGGCATGACGCAGATTTTTGACGCGGAAGGTCAGGCTGTAGCCGTTACGGTAATAGCCGCCGGTCCGTGCCCTGTGGTCGCCCTTCGAACCCCCGAACAGAACGGGTACTCTGCCGTTCTTCTCGGCTATGGCGCGGTCAAGCCGCACAAGCTGTCCAAACCCTTAAAGGGCCTTTTTGACAAGGTCAAGGTCGAACCCAAGCGTACGCTTCGCGAATTTCGTTCGGACACCGCGGGCTACGAGATTGGGCAGGAAATCAGGGTGGATATGTTCACGGCAGGAGAGAAGGTCAACGTCAGCGGAGTCAGCAAAGGCAAGGGGTTTGCCGGCGTCATCAAGAGGTATCACTTCGAGGGGCTGCAGTTCAGTCATGGTACGTCGGTCATGCACCGGCACGGCGGTTCCAGCGGAGCGATTTCCTATCCGGGGCGCGTTTTCCCCGGAAAGCGTATGCCCGGACATATGGGGAGCGAAAAGGTGACGGTCAAAAATCTGACGGTTGTCGCCGTGGACTTGGAAAACAACCTCCTTCTTGTCAAAGGGGCCGTGCCTGGAGCTAAAAATAGCTTAGTCACCCTCTTTAAGCAGAGTTAAGGTAAGGAGGGTCTTATAGATTATGCCTACGATTAAAATTGTGGATTTCAAGGGGCAGGAGACAGGAGAACTGACTCTCTCCGACGCGGTATTTAACGCTCGCCTGCACGTTCCGGCGATGCATCAGGTAGTTGTGGCCCATCTCGCGAATTGCAGACAGGGCACGCGCTCTACTAAAACCCGCGGAGAGATCTCAGGCGGCGGCAAGAAGCCATGGAAGCAGAAGCACACAGGGCGAGCTCGTCAGGGAAGTACGCGCTCGCCGATATGGGTACACGGCGGAGTCGCTCATGGCCCGAAGCCCGTTGATTTTCATCAGAAGGTCAACAAGAAGGTCAGGCGTTTGGCGATGCTTTCCGCGCTTTCTATGAAGGTCAACGAAAATTTGTTCACCGTGGTGAATTCTTTCGATTTAGAGAAGCCGTCCACAAAGGCCGTGAAAGGTTTTATGGAGGCCGTTCGCGCAGAGAAGGCTTTAGTGCTGATTCATACGGCGGGCGAGGCCGGGAACAATATCGTGCGTTCCGTGCGCAACATCCCGGGCGCAAAGATCATGAACGTCGCAAGTATCAACGTGTACGACCTTCTCGATTCAAAGACCCTCATAGTGACCCCCGAAGTCGTGGCGCGCCTTGAGGAGGTATACGCAAGATGAATTTAGTTGCCCGTGACATTATAATCAGGCCAATAGTAACAGAAAAGAGCAGCTCTCTCATGGAGGGCAACAAGTACACCTTCGAGGTGCATAAAAACGCGAACAAGATTCAGGTTCGTCAGGCTATAGAGGAGATTTTCAAAGTGAAGGTGCTGAGCGTAAACACTTTGAACATTGGCTCTAAGCCTAAGCGCATGGGAGCCTTTATAGGCAAGACCCGTACTTGGAAGAAGGCCATTGTCGCCGTGGCGGCAGGACAGCGCATCGAGTTCTTCGAGGGCGCCAGCATATAGAAAGGGGTAACGACGAATATGTCTATTAAACAGTTTAAACCCTATACCCCTGGCCGCCGGCAGATGACAGTCCAGGGTCGTGAGGATATAACAACCGACAAGCCCGAGCGCTCCCTGCTCGCCCCGCTGCGCAAGAGCGGCGGACGCAACAACACCGGCCGTATCACTATGCGGCACATAGGCGGCGGGCATCGCAGAAGCTATCGTATTATTGATTTTCGCCGCAACAAGATAGGCGTTCCAGGCAAGGTGGCGACTATCGAGTACGACCCAAACCGCAACGCCCGCATAGCGCTCATTCACTACGCGGACGGAGAAAAACGTTACATTCTTCTGCCCAAGGGCTTGAGTGTCGGCGCTGTTATAGTGGCTGGCCCAGAGGCGGACATTACTCCAGGCAACGCTTTGAAGCTAAAGGATATTCCGGTTGGTACAGTTGTGCACAACCTCGAGCTCGAACCCGGGCGCGGCGGCAAATTAGTTCGCTCCGCCGGTACGTCTGCTCAGCTTATGGCGAAAGAGGGCAAGTACGCCTATCTTCGTATGCCGAGCGGCGAGCTTCGATTGATTCTTTTAGAGTGTATGGCCACCATAGGGCAGGTTGGGAACGAAGATTACGAAAATATCTCCCTTGGCAAGGCGGGGAAAACCCGTTATAAGGGGACTCGTCCGACGGTGCGAGGCATGGTTATGAACCCTGTCGACCACCCGATGGGCGGAGGCGAGGGCAAGAGCAAGGGCAACAAGCATCCTCTCTCCCCGTGGGGCACGCCGGCAAAGGGTTATCGCACGCGCAAGAACAAGCCTTCCGATAGGCTTATCGTTCGCCGCCGTTACGACAAGTAGACGTAGGAGGGACTAGGATGGCTCGTTCCGCAAAGAAAGGACCCTATATAGAACAGCGCCTCATGGCGAGGGTCGAGGAAATGAACACGTCTGGAAGTAAAAAGGTGCTCAAGACTTGGTCACGCCGCTCCACGGTGGTTCCGCAGATGATCGGTCACACCATCGCCGTCCACAACGGGCGCATACATCTTCCGGTGTATATCAGCGAGAACATGGTCGGGCATAAATTAGGCGAGTTTGCTCAGACGCGCAAGTTTGGACATCACGCGGGGCAAGAACGCTCCACGAAGGGAAAGTAGGAGAAGCGGGCGATGGCTGACATAAAGGCGGAAAAGACACAGGCAAAGGCCATGGTTCGTCAGATAAGAGTCTCCCCCACCAAAGTGCGGCAGGTACTTACTCTTATCAGAGGTAAGGGCGCGGAGGACGCGATGACTATTCTGCGTTTCAGTCCTCAGAGGGCAGCTCGAATCATTTACAAGGTTTTGCAGAGCGCCATAGCGAACGCGGAACATAATTATGGGATGGACACGGACAAGTTATACGTGTTTACGGCCTATGCGGACAGAGGCCCCGTTATGAAGCGTTTTCGCCCGGCCTCTATGGGCAGGGCGCATCCGTACGTTCACCATACATCCCATGTGACCGTTACGGTTGCGGAACGTTAGGAGGGTCTGACAGTTGGGACAGAAGGTACATCCCGTTGGATATAGATTGGGCATAACTACGGAGTGGGAGTCTAAGTGGTACGCGAGCTCAAGAGATTACGCGCAGAAATTGCACGAGGACATCAAACTTCGTAAGTGGATCATGGAGAAAAAGGAGTGGACCGGAGCTGGCATTTCGCGCGTAGAGATAGAGCGCGTCGGGCATGTCGTAAGGTTCACTATTTGGACAGCCCGTCCCGGCGTCGTTATCGGGCGCGGCGGCACGGAGATACAGGTTATAAAAGACGAGCTTCAGAAACTCACCGGCGGCAAGGTCATGATAAACGTTCAGGAGATAAAGAACCCCGACGTAGTAGCTCAGTTAGTGGCGGAGGGTATAGCGTCTTCTCTCGAGCGCAGGGTATCGTTCCGCCGCGCCATGAAGCAGGCCATATTCCGCGCCACGAAGGCCGGAGCCAAGGGCATAAAGGCCCAAGTCTCTGGACGTTTGGGCGGAGCTGAAATAGCCCGAACCGAGTGGTACAACGAAGGGCGCATACCTCTTTCGACCATACGCGCCGACATAGATTACGGCTTCGCCGAGGCTCATACGATGTATGGCGTTATCGGTTGCAAGATATGGATTTACCGTGACCGCGAGAACGAGCGCCCGGTGCAGCAACGCTCAAGAAGAGACCGCGGCGATCGTCCGGACAACAGAGGAGGGCGTTAGTCATGTTGATGCCCAGCAGAGTTAAATATCGTAAATCTCATCGCAGCCCCTTGCGCGGCATATCCAAAGGCGGCGTCAGCGTGGCCTTTGGGGAGTGGGGGCTTCAGGCTCAGGAGAACGCTTGGATAACGGCCCGTCAGATAGAGGCCACCCGCGTCGCCATTTCCAGAAAGATGAAAAAGGGCGGCAAGATTTGGATTCGCATTTTTCCCGACAGGCCATACACCAAGAAGCCTCTTGAGACGCGTATGGGTAAGGGTAAGGGCGCGCCGGAGTTCTGGGTAGCCGCCGTTAAGCGGGGCCGTGTTATGTTCGAGGTTGCAGGAGTGCCTAAAGACGTAGTTGAACAGGCTTTTCGCACCGCTTCCCACAAACTGCCTATAAAGGTAAAGATTGTGGCAAGAGAAGGTATGGGTGGTGAACAATAATGGATGCGACGAAACTTCGAGAACTGGGGTTGGATGAGTTGCAGGAAAAATACCGCCAGTATAAAGAAGAGCTGTTCAATCTCCGTTTCCAGAACGCCATTGGACAGTTGAAGAATACAAGCCGTATCAAAGATGTTCGTAAGACAATCGCCAGAGTGCTGACCATTGCCGGTGAGAAGGAAAAAAGCCGCGCCCTGGAAAGTCAGAGTTCGGCGGCGGGGAGGTAGCGTCCGATGGAGACAAAGATTGAAAGCGCCTTGGGGGCGCATAGAAAGATACGTATAGGCGTGGTGGTCAGCAGCAAGATGGACAAGACTGTTGTGGTTAAGGTGAGCCGTCATGCTGAGCATCCTCTTTATGGCAAGCGTATCGTCAAGTCCAAGAAATACGTGGCTCACGACGAGGAAAATATCTGTCGCGTGGGAGATCAGATTCGCATTCGTGAGACGCGCCCTCTGAGCAGGACTAAGCGTTGGGAGCTTTTAGAGGTCGTTCGCAAGGCGCCTATTTTTGGTGCGAGCGGAGCAACTGCTACTTCTGCCTCTGATACGCCCGAGGAGGTGTAGACGATGATTCAGCTTACGACAGTATTGAACGTCGCCGACAACTCCGGAGCGAGGAAACTTTTCTGCATACAGGTCATGGGCGGGAGCAAGCGCAAGTGGGGGACAATCGGAGACGTCATCGTGGCGTCCGTGCGTGAGGCCATCCCAAACAGTAATATAGCGAAGGGTTCAGTTGTGAAGGCCGTTATCGTCCGCGTAAGGAAGGAAATCAGACGCAACGACGGTTCTTATGTCCGCTTTGACGACAACGCCGCCGTTCTTATAGATAACAACGGGGAGCCGAGGGGCACTCGTATTTTTGGGCCTGTCGGCAGAGAGTTGCGCGCCAAAAAGTACATGCGTATTCTCTCTCTCGCGCCGGAAGTGGTTTAGGAGGCGACTGATGTCTATGAGAATAAAAAAGAACGACAGGGTCCGCGTTATATCAGGCAAGGATAAAGGGAAGGAAGGCAAGATTCTGCGTCATATGCCCAAAAAGGATATGGTCGTCATAGAGAGCGTGAATATGGTTTCCCGCCATGTGAAGCCAAGCCAAAAAAACCCTCAGTCCGGCATCATCAAACAAGAGGCCCCTATCTACGCCTCGAAAGTGATGCTGGTGTGCCCTCAGTGCGGTGCGGCGACGCGCGTTGGTTGCTCCTTCTTGGAGAGCGGAAAAAAGGTTCGCGTTTGCAGAAAATGCAACGAGATCATCGACAAAACTTAACGAACCTTGAATATCCCAGAGCGAGCTTAGGAGGAGAGATACATTATGACGTCGCGCTTTTTTGATAAATATAAAGCGGAGATATGCCCGGCTCTTATGAAGGAGTTTGGGTATAAGAACGTGATGCAGCTGCCGCGTATCCATAAGATAGTCGTCAATATCGGAGTGGGCGACGCGAAGTTGGACATCAAGTTTATGGACGCGTCCATAGCCGAGTTGAGAGCTATCACCGGACAGCAGCCGCTCCTTAAGAGGGCCAAGAAGTCCGTGGCCGGTTTTAAGGTGCGTGAGGGGATGCCTGTGGCCTGCACTGTAACGCTTAGAGGCACGCGTATGTGGGAGTTTTTGGACAGACTTGTTTCTTTGGCCTTGCCGAGCATTAAAGATTTTCAGGGGATTTCGAGGCGCGGGTTCGACGGGCGCGGAAACTACAACTTAGGCCTGCGCGAACAGCTTATCTTTCCGGAGATCAGCTACGACAAAGTCATACGATCCCGCGGTATGAACGTTACCATAGTGACAACGGCGAAGACTGATGAGGAGTCGTACTCGCTCCTCAAGGGCATGGGTATGCCCTTCAATCGTTAGACAGAGGGGGAAGTGCGAAGAGATGGCAAGAAAAGCTATGGAATACAAGGCGACTTTACCCCCAAAGTTCAAGGTGCGGCAGCATAACCGTTGCCCGCTTTGCGGCAGGGTTCACGCCTACATGCGCATGTTTGATATGTGCCGTTGCTGCTTTCGGAAATTAGCCCGCGAGGGCAGAATACCCGGCGTCGTGAAGTCGAGCTGGTAGAGGAGGCAATGGCGAATGTACGTAAATGACCCGATCGCGGACATGCTCACGAGAGTGCGCAACGCGAATATGATATACAGCGAAAGCGTGGATATTCCCACAAGCAAGATGAAATTAGCCATAGCTCGCATCCTGAAGGAAGAGGGCTACATTAAAAACTTCAAGATAGTCACAGACCCCAAGAAGCCCTATGCTTCTATCCGTATATTTTTGTCCTATGGGGTTGAGCGTGAGCGCGTCATTCAGGGGCTGCGGAGAATCAGCAAGCCGGGACGCCGTATCTACGTGGGTAAGGATAAGCTGCCGCTTGTCATGGGCGGTTTGGGATTGGTGGTCGTCTCCACCTCTCAGGGCCTGAAGACCGGCGCTGAGGCCTCAAAACTCGGCCTTGGCGGAGAAGTCCTCTGCTATGTCTGGTAAGGGGGAGCTTCCGATATGTCTCGCATAGGACGAAAGGTCATACCGCTTCCTAAGGGAACGACCGTTACGATTAAAGACGGAAAGATATTTGTAAAGGGTGTTAAGGGTGAGCTCGATACGCCGCTTATGCCTGGAATCGCTTTGAATATCGAAGGCGATAAGGTATCGGTTAGCCGCGCTAACGACGAAAAGCAAACCTGCGCTTGGCACGGAATGACAAGGGCTCTGGTCGCCAACATGATCACGGGCGTCACCACCGGCTTTCAGAAGACTATGGAAATAGTCGGCGTGGGTTGGCGCGCGGCGCTGCAGGGCAAGAAACTCGTCTTGAACCTCGGTTATTCTCACCTCATAGAGTACGAGCCGCCCAAGGGAATAGAGATTACGGTCGAGAACCCCATCAAGTTTGTCGTAAAAGGAATAGATAAACAGGCAGTGGGTGAGGTTTGCGCCGTCATTCGCGCTTATCGTCCGCCTGAGCCTTATCATGGCAAGGGCATTCGTTATTCGGACGAGAACGTTCTTCGCAAGGCCGGCAAGACCGGCGCCAAGTAGTGGGGTGAGGTGAGCTCATAATGAAGAAAAAAAGCAGAAACCAGATGCGCGTAGTGCGCCATGATCGTCTGCGCCGCACTCTCGCCGGCACCGCCGATATTCCTCGTATGGCCGTCTATCATAGCCTGAGCCATATTTACGTTCAGTTTATCGACGATGACCTTGGGCATACTCTCGTTGCGGCGTCGACTTTGGAGAAGGCCGTGAGAGAATCGGCCAAGGGAACCTGTAACGTAGAGACCGCCAAGACGCTCGGTAAATTGGCGGCTGAGCGCGCTAAGGCGAAGGGCATAGAGAACGTGGTCTTCGACAGGGGCGGACATATGTATCACGGAAAAGTCAAAGCTCTTGCGGATGCGGCTCGTGAAGCCGGTCTCAAGTTCTGATAGGAGAGATTTGCTGATATGAGTGGACAGTTACTCAGAAAGAGAATTGATGCCAAGAGTTTGGAGCTTCAGGAGCGCGTTGTAGCCATAAACCGCGTCAGCAAAGTTGTTAAGGGAGGCAAGCGCTTTAAGTTTGCCGTTCTTGTGGTTATTGGCGACGGACGGCAGTATGTCGGGGTCGGCATAGGCAAGGCTAAGGAAATTTCCGAGGCTGTGCGCAAGGGGATAGAGAAAGCCGGGAAAGACCTCGTAGAGCTCAAACGCATGGGCGACACTCTGCCGCATCCCATACAGGGCGAGTTTGGCGCGGCCAGCGTTCTTTTAAAGCCAGCCCCCGCCGGAACCGGAGTCATAGCTGGCGGAGTGGTTCGCGCAATAATGGAGCTCGGCGGAGTTAAGGACGTCGTCACCAAGGTCGTCGGACGCACGTCTAACGCCATAAACGTCGCTTGGGCTACGCTCGAGGCTTTAAAAGAGAGCCGCACGGTCGACGAGATATTCAAACTGCGCGGCAAAAAAACCTCGGAGCCGACGGCGGCGGAATAGGAGGAAACTCATGGCTACAATCAAGGCGAAATGGGTCAAAAGCGCTATCGGTTTCTCTTATCGCCAGAAGAGAACCATCAAGGCGTTGGGTTTTACGAAACTGAATTCTGTCGTCGAGCATGAGGATACCCCTCAGGTTCGCGGCATGATCGAGAAGGTTCGCCACTTGGTCGTGGAGGTTAAATCATGAATCTGCAAGATCTCAGCCCGGTCAAGGGGTCTAAGCGCGCGGCGAAGCGTTTGGGCCAGGGAATAGGCAGCGGAACCGGCAAGACCTCCGGCAAAGGTAACAAAGGACATAAATCGCGCACCGGCGGAGGAGTTCGCCCCGGCTTCGAGGGAGGTCAGATGCCTCTGGCGCGGCGCGTGCCCAAGCGTGGTTTTAACAACGCGCGTTTTGCGACCGTTTATCAGGTCGTCAACTTGGACAGATTGGACAAGATAGAAAGCGGAGAGATTTCTTTAGAGACGCTTTTTGACGCCGGAATTGTAAAAACGCGCTTGCTGCCCGTCAAGATTTTGGCCGACGGAGAGGTAACTCGTCCTCTAACATTTAAGGTTGGCGCGGTTAGCGAGAAAGCAAAGCGGAAAATTGAGGCGGCAGGCGGGAAGGTCGAGGTGATCTGAGGTGTTCGGATCCCTCGGAGACATCTTTAGGCTTCCCGACCTGAAGAGGCGCATTCTTTTTACGATAGGAGCGCTTTTCATTTTCAGGCTTGGGGCTGTCATTCCTACGCCCGGCATCAACTCGCAGGCTATGGCGGATCTGTTCCGAAGCGGCGGCGGCGGAATATTGGATCTCCTCAATATATTTTCGGGAGGCGCGCTCGGTCGGTTCAGCATCTTTGCGCTCGGCGTGGCTCCTTACATCAACTCCAGCATAGTCATGCAGCTGTTGGTCGTCATATTTCCGTATCTTGAGAAGATGCAGAAGGACAACGAAGAGGGCCGCAAAAAAATAATTCAGTGGACGCGCTACGGCGCTATTCTTTTTGCCGTCGTGCAGGCCATCGGAATGACTACGTGGCTTGGAAGCGTCGGTGTTTTTTCCGGAGCTTTTTTTGACGCGATCATTGTCGTTGTCACGGTTACAGCCGGGTCTGTAGCCGTTATGTGGCTTGGTGAGGAACTCTCTGATCATGGAGTTGGCAACGGGATCTCTCTTTTGATCTTCGCCGGCATAGTGGCGCGTATCCCGGGGGCAATAGGTCAGTCTTGGACTCTGCTTCGCGCGGGCTCCATGAATATTTTTTCGCTGCTATTCGCGGTTGCCCTTATGGTAGTCGTAGTAGCCGGTTGTATTATGCTTCAGGAAGGGCAGAGACGTCTTCCCGTGCAATACGCAAAGAGGGTCGTTGGTAACAAGGTCTATGGCGGGCAGAGTACGTTTATTCCTCTCAAGGTCAACCAATCCGGCGTTATCCCGATAATCTTCGCTGGATCCATTACGATGTTTTTTGTCATGTTTGCCCGTATGCTGAGTGAGAATTTTGCTAATTATTTTCAATTTACGACAAACGGAGCTTGGTATCAGAACCTCGTTTACTGCGTTGTAAGCACGGCGCTGATTGTCTTCTTCTCTTATTTTTACACGGCGGTCGTCTTCAATCCGGACGATATAGCCAACAATATGAAGAAGTACGGCGGCTTTATTCTGGGTATTCGCCCGGGAAAGCCAACTTCTGACTATATAGCGAAAGTCATGGAGAGAATCACTTTGGGCGGAGCGGTGGCCTTGGCTGTCTTGGCTCTGCTTCCGAACTTTATGTCCTCTACCATGGGGATACGCGGCTTTTATTTCGGCGGAACGGCGGTTCTCATCGTTGTTGGCGTGGCGTTAGATACTGTGCATCAGGTTGAGGCTCAGCTTTTGATGCGGCATTACGACGGCATTCTCAAGAAGTCCGGAGGCAAATCCGGCAGCTTGCTTCGTATGTAATGGATTTGTCGAGAGGTTTTTAGACTATGAGAATGGTTCTTTTGGGAGCGCCGGGGTCCGGCAAGGGTACGCAGGCGGATTTGCTGAAGGACAAATATCTTTGCGCCCATATATCGACAGGCGACATCTTCAGACGCAATCTGAAGGACAAGACAGAGCTTGGCGTAAAGGCCGGAGAGTTCATGAACAGAGGCGAGCTTGTCCCTGACGAAATTGTTATAGGCATGGTGAAAGACAGGCTGCGTGAGCCGGACGCGAGCTCCGGGTTTCTTATGGATGGCTTTCCGCGTACCATCCCTCAAGCCGAAGCGTTCGATGCCATGTTAGACGAGCTTGGGACTCCTCTTGATGCCATTATCCTTCTTGACATTGACGAGGAGATTTTGGTCAAACGCCTCACAAATCGCAGGACGTGCCGCGCTTGCGGCAAGATATGGAATTTATTGTCTATGAAGACGGAGAATAAAACCGTTTGCTCTGACTGTGGCGGAGAGCTATACCAGAGGGACGACGACGCAGAGCTCGTTATACGAAACAGGCTTAAAGTTTATCACGACCAGACGTCTCCTCTTGTTTCTTGGTATGCCAAGACCGGGAAACTCTACACGATTGAGGCTTCCGCTTCTCCGGATGAGACTTTGAAAAAGATACAGGCGGCTTTGGGGTAATGCTGCACCTTAAAACGCCGGACGAACTGAAGCGGATGAAAGAAGCCGGAAGAGTTGTGGCCGATATTCTGGACGCTTTGCGGGACGTTGTGCGCGCTGGTGTGCCTACTGCTGAGTTAGACGATGTTGCGAACCATTATATTCGGCAATGCGGAGGCAAGGCTTCTTTCAAGGGGTATCGCCCCAGCCGTGAACAGTCCCCTTTTCCGGGGGCCGTGTGCGTTTCGATCAACGAGGAAGTGGTTCACGGCTTTCCCTCTAAGACACGTTTCCTTGAGGATGGAGACATAGTCAGCGTCGATGTCGGGGTTTTTCTGAACGGATACCACGGCGACGCGGCCTGTACTTACCCGGTGGGCGCTATAAGCCCGAAGCGAGCCGAGTTGCTCTCCGTTACGGAAGAGTCTCTTTCGCGCGCGATAGCTGCGGCCGTATTGGGCAATACCGTCGGAGACATTGGGTACGCCGTGGAAAGTTACGTCAAGTCACAAGGTATGGGAGTGGTCCGTGACTACACTGGGCACGGAGTAGGCCGTTCTCTGCATGAGCCGCCTCAAGTTCCGAACTTCGGACATCCTAAAGACGGTGTTACTCTGTTGAGGGGAATGACTTTGGCCATAGAACCTATGGTTATGGCCGGAAAAGAAGCAATAAAAGTCGGAGCGGATAATTGGCTTGTTGTCACTGCCGATGGTTCCGATGCCGCGCATTTTGAGAGGTCTGTCGCCATAACAGACGACGGGCCCGAAATTTTGACTCCATGGGTAAGCCTTTAGATGGATACCTCGTGGGGCAGCTTGTTGTCTCCAAGAGGGGTAAAGATGCCGGACATTCATACGTGATTGTCGGTTTTTTGGGCGGGAACAGGTTGGCTTTGGCTGACGCGAAGAAATTTAACGTGACGAGCCCGAAGTCCAAAAATCCGAAGCACATTCAGCCTACGGGGCGTATTATCGCCGAGTTGAAAGTAGTAGCTGATGCCGGGAAAAATATTGATCACGGAGTGTTCCGCCGCTACTTGGCGGATTGTTCGGCGGAGATGGACAAAGAGCGCGCTTATTCGGAACAGAGAGGCAGGGGTGTGAATGGCGAATAAAGAAGCGGGAGTCAAGGAAGAAGTAATAGAGGCGAAAGGCGTGGTATCAGAGCCTCTTCCCAACGCCATGTTTCGTGTGGAACTGGAGAACGGGCACAAACTTTTGGCTCACGTGTCGGGGAAGATGCGTATGCACTTCATCCGAATACTGCCTGGCGACAGGGTTTTAGTGGAGATTTCTCCCTATGACCTCACGCGCGGGAGAATCATCTATCGTTATAAATAAGTGTTTCATGGCGCTATTCTTTCTATCGAGAGGTGTAGATTATGAAAGTAAAACCATCGGTTAAACCGATATGTGAATTTTGTCGCGTCATTAGGCGGCGTGGTGTGGTTTTTATCATTTGCAGCCGTGACGCGCGTCACAAACAGAGGCAGGGTGCGAGGAGGTAACTTGGTATGGCACGAATTGCAGGAGTGGATCTTCCCAGAGACAAGCGTATAGAGATAGCGCTTACTTATATTTTTGGAATCGGACTGCCTTCTTCTCAGAAAATTTTGGCCAAAACCGGAGTTGATCCGGATACGCGGGTCAAGGATTTGTCGGAGGAAGACGCGCAGAAGCTTCGTCGCGAGATTGAGGACGCTTACAGAGTGGAAGGCGATCTTCGCCGCGAGGTCTCCATGAACATCAAACGCCTTATCGACATCGGATGCTACAGGGGCATCAGGCATAAACTCGGCCTTCCCGTGCGCGGTCAGAAGACAAAGACCAACGCTAGGACTCGTAAGGGGCCGCGCCGTACCGTCGCTAACAAGAAAATGGCCACGAAGTAGCGAATTTGTGTGAATAGGGAGGGAATGGCTTTTGGCTAAGAGAACTGTCCGCAAGGGCAAGAAGCGTGAAAAGAAAAATATAAGCTATGGCGTCGCGCATATTTATTCCACCTTTAACAATACGATAATGTGCATCAGCGACAGAGTCGGAAACATTTTGTCGTGGGCCAGCGGCGGCAATGTTGGCTTCAAGGGGACCAGAAAGTCTACCCCTTTTGCCGCTCAGATAGCGGCGCAGCAGGTGGCTAAGGGCGCTCAGGAAGTTGGGATGCAGGAGATAGACGTCATTGTGAAGGGTCCCGGACCCGGGCGCGAGTCGGCTATTCGCGCGCTTCAGATGGCCGGTCTTCAGGTCAATCAGATTAAGGACGTTACGCCGATTCCCCATAACGGCTGCCGTCCTCCAAAGAGACGCCGCGTTTAAAAATAACGTTATCTATTTATGCGAAGAACAAGCCCGGTCGTCGGCAGGGGTTGTGATATCTTGCCCTTGCCGCCGAGGATAGGAGCATGATATGTTGGAAACACTGGAAATCTTGCGCCCTGAGATAAAAGTGGAAGAAAGTACGTCCACATACGGCCGGTTGGTTGTAGAGCCTTTGGAGCGTGGATATGGCAATACGCTTGGCAACGCGTTGCGTCGCGTTCTGCTTTCTTCTATTCGGGGCGCGGCTGTGACGGCGGTTCGTATCGAGGGGGCGCTTCATGAGTTCAGTACGGTTCCGGGTGTGCGCGAGGACGTCATAGAGATTTTGATGAACTTAAAGCATGTTCCGGTTCGTTCTTACGCCCCGCTTTGCAAACTTCACTTGGAGCTTGACGGTCCAAAGGACGTGACCGCGACAGACCTTCAGCAGGCGGACAGCGAAGTCGAGTTTGTAGATCCCGACGCCAAGGTCTGCACCTTAGAAGAAGACGCCCATGTTGAGATGGATGTTTACATCGAACAGGGTATGGGCTATCTGTCGTCTGAGCGTCCGCGCCCGACTTGGGGATTGCCTATCGACGCGCTTTTGGCTGACGCTGTCTTTGCTCCAGTGCTGCGCGTCAACTACGCCGTAGAGGCGGCGCGCGTCGGACAACGGACGGACTTCGAGCGATTAGTGATAGATCTTTGGACTAACGGTGTAGTGACGCCCGAAGCCGCGATCTACGAAGCCGCTCAAATTATACGGACGAATTTCGATTATTTTGTGGGAAGCCTTGAAGCTCACGTAAGGGGAGACGGGGGCGGCCCGATAATCGTAAAACCTGAACTCGGCGCGGGTGGGCAGATAGGTATACCCAGGCCGGATCTGGATCGCCCGGTGCGAGATTTGGAGCTTTCGATTCGCAGCGAAAACTGTTTGCTGCGCGGGGGAATCCACACCATAAGCGACCTTTTACAGAAATCCAGAGAGGACCTGTTAAAGATTCGCAACTTGGGTAAAATATCCCTGAAAGAGATAGGGGAGAGACTCGACACGCTTGGCCTGAAGCTGAACGAAAAGAGCCGGAAAACACCGAAGGAGGACTAATAATCCCATGAGACATCGTATGGATCATCGGACGCTGGGGCGGTTTGGAAGCCACAGAGTTATGATGCTGTCCAACATGGCCGCCTGTCTTTTTCTGAACGGCCAGATAAGGACGACCGTTACGCGCGCCAAAGAATTGCGCCGCGTGGCGGAGAAACTTATAACGCGCGCGCGCGGCGGCACAATTCAAGACCGCCGTATCGTGCGCTCCCGCATGCCTCACAAAGAGGCGCTGTTAAAGTTGTTTGGCGAAGTGGCGCCTCGTTACGCCGACTTTGACAAGGGCGGCTATACGCGTATTGTGAAACTTGGCAATCGCGTAGGTGACGGCGCGCAGATGGCCGTTATTCAGTTGATCGAGACTAAGCAGACAACCGAGAAATAATTTTTACTCTGGGGTTTGAGGTTAGAGTGGTAGTTTTAGACGCCGTTTGCTTTTCTTATGAGGGCGAAAAGGAAATTCTTTCGGATCTTTCGCTTGATGTTCTGAAGGGTGAGCGCGTCGTAATTCTTGGACACAACGGCTCCGGAAAATCGACTCTCGTTAAAATTATGGGCGCTTTGCGGTTACCTTCGCAAGGCGCCTGTTTTGTGTGCGGGTACAACACATCTGACCAGGCTTCTCTTTTTGAGATTCATAAACATATGGGCCTTGTCTTTCAAAACCCCGAAACCCAGATAGTGGGCGCCGTCGTAGAGGATGACGCGGCTTTTGCTCCCGAAAATCAGGGTGTCGCTCCTGACGAAATAGAGGATCGTGTCTCAGGCGCGCTCGCAAAAGTTGGCTTGATCAATAAGCGCGGCGCGCTTTCGTCCGCGCTCTCCGGCGGAGAGAAGCAGCGTTTGGCTTTGGCCGGGGCCTTGGCGGCGCGAAGCGAGTGTTTGGTTCTGGACGAGCCGACGGCTATGCTTGACCCGGAGGGCAGAATTGAGGTAGAAGACGTTTTGCGAGTTCTCCACGCCTCCGGCGTAACTATTATACAAGTGACCCACAGGCTCGATGATGTGATGGGAGCCGACCGTGTTTTGGCCCTGTCTGGAGGAAGATGGATATGGCAGGGGAGTCGCGACGATTTTTGGAAGGCGGCCGAAAGTCTCGGCTATCGTCTCCCTCCTTTGGTGTCTCTCTCGCGCCGCTTGGATAGTATTGGAGTCGTCAACGACGGCTCGGTGGAGGGAATATCCGACGCTATCTTGAACGGGCGATTAAAAGACGGGCGGCCGAGATTAAAGAACGGGCGGCCGAGGACGGCCGCCCCTACGATTTCTCACCGTCCGTCTCTTGTTCCGTTTTTTATCGTCCGCGACCTTTCTTATAGTTTCGATTCTTCCACGCCTATTGAAACACAGGTCTTAAAGGGCATCTCCTGCGAAATCCCGCGCGGAAAATGGACGTCCATACTTGGGCGCACCGGCAGCGGCAAATCTACGCTAATTCAACATCTGAACAGCCTTTATAAGATTCAAAAAGGCGAGATTCTGATAGACGCCTCTCCAATCCCTCAGTCGGGGGCGGAGCTGATGGAGCTGAGGCGGCGTGTCGGGTTAGTGTTCCAGACGCCGGAAGACCAGTTTTTCTCAGCGACAGTCAGAGAAGAGTTGATGTTTGCGCCTCAAAACTGGGGTTTTCCGCCCCGCGGAGTGGACGAGGCCGTCAATTTTGCCCTGCGAAGCGTGGGGTTGAACGCGGAATATCTGGGTCGCAATCCTCTCTTGCTTTCGGGCGGGGAAAGGCGGCTTGTCGCCATCGCGTCCGTCTTGTCGGCCGCGCCGGAATGCCTTGTTTTAGATGAACCGACGGCGGGCCTTGATGAGCGGTACCGCGAAAGAATAGTCAGCCTGCTGTCTCGCCTGCGCGACGAGGGAAAGACCATAGTCACCGTAACACATGATTTCGAGATGGCCTTCGAGAAAAGCGACCATATCATATTGTTGGAAAATGGACTGAAATCTTACGAGGGAAGCGTGAAAGACGGCTTGCCTGTGTTATTGGAAAATAACAAAACATTTATGCCGCCGATTTTGCGAGTCGCCGCAAATCTGCGCACGGGCGGCTTGGACGTGCCGCTGACGTGGCGTTTGGAGGAGCTGCTGTGGCTATAACGATGAGCGGAACCCCATAGAGGCTCCGCTCAAAAATTATTCGTGTATCCAACTTACTCTGTCGGCGCGACAACATCAGGCGGTATCGCAAGCTCGTCCGTAGGCTTGACGTCGTCTGCGGGCGGCGGGGCCTGAACCGTCGGGGCGGGGAGTATATAGTCGTCTCTGTCCGCCGCCAGAAGCGGCATAGAGAGCATCATATCCTTGCCAAACCCGGGCTTCAGCTCTTTTTCTATGGTCTTCTCGACGTCCTCACCAAACTCGTCCATCACTTCGACTTTGAGCTTGAAGCTCGGCCCGACCACGGTAGAGAGGTCGCGGTCGCGCGGCATGAGTTCAACAGGCTCTTTGCCCGCGACCGTCACCCTGACGAACTTCAAAGCCCTGAAACTTTGGCCTTCCACCTCTATGGTCCTGTTGTCCAAGAACACCTTATGCTCGCGCCCTATATAGAAAAGCCCGACCGAGACGAGCAGGACGACGACAAGGGCCGCGACCCGTTCTTTAAAACTTCTCATCACGCCGCCTCCTTTTTGCCCGGCGCGCCCCTCAGGCTTCTGCGCGCGTTCATTATCGCGTTGTGGCGCTTCCACGCGTGGAGAACCAAGGCCACCGCTATTATGCCGTAGGAGACAAACACCCTGAAAAACTCCCCTATCTGCGCCTGACCCATGAGATTTTTGCCGGCCATGGGCGCCACTATGAACATCAAATGGAACAGTATAACGCCCAAAAACACGTTGCCGATAGACGCGCGCGTTACGCTCGCCCCACCTATGAGGAGCGCCGCTATCGAGAACATACCGGCCTGGTCGTGGCTGTTGTAAGTGTTGAGCGTGCCCATGTTTTGCAGATAGATTATCTGTCCGTAGCAGGCCAGAACGGTCGATATGACTATCGCGATTATGCGCGTCTTGTCAACCGGGATACCGGCCGAATCTGAGACCGCCCTGTCCTGTCCGATGGCCCGCATGTCCTGCCCCAGCTTTGTCTTGCGAAACCATATGACAAAGAAGCAAAAAGCGGCTATGACGAGATATGTAGCCACGGGAACGTCTATATAGCCCAAGTGGAACGTGCCTATGTCGAAGGGGCCAAGTCGCAGCGGAAGCAGACGGTCGAGCACCGTTCTTATGCCCATGAGGCTTATAGCGTTGCGTATGCCGTAGCCGCGCGACAGGACGAGCGACGTGTCCGCGATAGGGATGAACCAGCCCATAAAATACAGCACGACGAGCTGATAGAGGCCGTTTATGAAAAAGCCCAGAATATAGCCCGTCACCATCTCCTGCCCCTTGGCGCGGTTCAAAACGGCGCCGCATAAAAGGCCGAGCACTACCGCTATCGGTGTGCCGATTATCATAGCCAAAACTATGCCTGGCACCCCCACTATGGCCCAGTCGCAGACGAAGATTAAACCTATCTGACCTGCCATAGCGCCTAAGACCATGCCGAAGTTCAGCCCCATGCCGGCCATTATCGGTATCAGGAGCGACAGTATCAAAAACGAGTTGCGCCCTATACGGATAAGCAGCTCCTGAATCAGGTAAGTGGCCGAAAATCCCGAGATGGGAATAGCTAACGCCGATATGACGATGAAGATTATCGGCACGGCGTGAGCGGCGAAAAGGGCCGTAATTTTTTGAGCGAACGTGCGCCTTGTTTGAAATGCTGCCGTGTTTTCGCTCATCTCTTCACCTGTGCCTTTCTCGTCAGGGCGTAAAGAATCATGCCGTTGCTGACGATGATACGTATAACCTCGGACATATCCGTTTGCAGGATATTGTTGATGACGGAGGGCGTCATCGTCAGAATGCCCTGAAACAAAAACGTCCCGACTAACACGTTCCATATCGAGGCTTTATTGACGGACGCCCCGCCGAGCAGAATAGAGGCGACGGCCGGAAGCGCCATATAAAACGGCCCCATATAAAGCTGAATGAACCCGAAGCTCTGCTCGTAGACCAAGATCCCTATGGCGCCGAGCGCGGTTGACAAAACCACGGAGACTATTCTCATGCGGTCGACGTTTACGCCGGAGGCGGCGGCAAAAACCGGGTTGGACCCCACGGCGGTCATGGCCGTGCCCGTTTTGGTCTTCATGAAAAGCCAAATGAGCAGACAAAGCACGCCCAAGAATATGAACATCCCGGTCGGAATATTTAAATGGCCGAACTCGAGCGAGAGAAAGTCGCTCAGAATATTGTGCCAGTAGCCGTCTACGCTTATGGTGGTACGCAGTCCGCTGCCCCCGTAGCCCCATATCATAGTCGGGCTCTTGTAGGGCAAAAGCAGCCACGCTATGCACATGAAGGCGACGGACGAAAAGCCGACGTACGTGGCTATCATCATCTCCCCGCCCTTCACGCGGTTCAGGAGCTGTCCGTAGAAGTAGCCCAATACAACCGCTATCGGGACGGCGAAGAGTATGGCGGCGGCGAAGCCGCTCATGCCGCGAAAGTTGAGCTCTATCGAGAGCGTCGCGCCCAAGAGCCCCGAGATTATGCCCAAGGGAAGCCCGAAGTTCAGTCCGCACCCCGTCTGCACCATGGGCACCATCGCTAAGACAAGCACGCCGTTCATGCCGAATCTCACGAGCGTATCGGACAAAGACGTGGAGACGAGCACGCCCACAAACGGCGCCGTGGCGAAGAGCGCCAGCAGGAAGAGGCCGATGATTATACGCGGCCAGCCCGCCGCGTTTATGAATTTTTTAAGCATCGATTTTCTCCCCCATCATCAATATGCCAAAGTCCTCGGGCGGCCGCGAAGCGGGAAGGATACCGGCCACGCCGCCTCCGCCTACGATAGCGACCCTGTCGCAGACGGCCCGCAGCTCCTCCAATTCAGAGGACGTAACGATTATAGTCGTGCCGTACTCCTCGTTGTAGCGGCGAAGCGTGCCGAGAACAAGCTCCTTGGCTCCGACGTCTATGCCGCGCGTGGGCTCGCAGACTAAAAGCAGGTCCGGCTTCAGGCAAAACGCTTTAGCAAGGCAGATTTTTTGCTGATTGCCGCCCGAAAGCTCGACGGCGCGCTGCCCTACCCCCGTGCATTTTATTTCTAACGACTCGATATAACCCCGCGCTTCCTCGGCTATGGCGACATCGTCTCGCAGACGCAAAAACTTGCCAAAGAACGGCACGTCCTTCAAAAAGCGGTCCTGCACCTGCATGGCCGTGAACGTGATGTTCCAGTCTATCCGCTCTCCCAAAAGCAGGCCCACGCCGCGCCTGTCCTCGGAGACGAAGGCCATCTTGCTGTCGAGCGCGGCTCTCGGCTCGCCCAACTCAACCGCCTGGCCGAAGAGTTTGACCGTGCCGCCGGCCGGGAAAAGCCCCATTATGCCGTTCGGTATCCCAAGTTTTCCCTGTCCGGCCAAGCCTCCTATGCCGAATATCTCGCCCTTGTGGACGGTAAAAGAGGCGTCCCGCACGGCTTCGCCAGGCATGTCCACCCATAGATGCTCCACTTCGAGAGCTATTTCGCCAGTAGAGGAGTTTACCCTACGCGCGGTCGGGTTGTTGTCGACGTTGCGGCCCACCATCCAAGAGGCTATGTCGCGCGCGGACAGCTCGGTGTCTTTGACGGGAACTTCTTTTACTATACGGCCGTCGCGCAGCACAACTAACTTGTCGCAGAGCCCTATTGTTTCTTGGAGGCGGTGGGAGATGAAGATTATCGATATGCCGCTGTCGGCGAGCTTACGCAGGGCGGACAACAGGATTTGCGATTCCGTCTCAGTCAGCACGGCCGTCGGCTCGTCGAGGACCAAAAGTCTCGTCTTCGCTCTGTCTATCTCTCTCGCTATCTCGATAAACTGTTTATAACCCACGGGCATTTCGGAAACTATCGTATCCACGCCTATATCCACGCCAAGCGTCTCGATAGCCCGAGCGGCGCGTGCGTTCATCGTCTGTCTGTCGAGCGTCGCGGCGCGGGGGCTGAAAAGGTTTTCTAAAACCGAGCGGTTCAGCACCTCCCTGTTGAGAAGGATATTTTCGGCGGCCGAGAAGCCCGGGATGAGCGAAAACTCCTGGTGAACCATGCCGATACCGACGTCGAGCGCGTCGAAGGGGGACTTGAAACTGACCTTTTCCCCGTCGAAATAGAGAGAGCCTTCGTAGCCTCCCGTACTCGCTATGACGGGCATTCCGAATAAAATATTCATCAGTGTGGACTTTCCCGCGCCGTTTTCGCCGACAAGCCCCAGAATCTCTCCTCGATTCAGAGAAAAACTGACGTCCGCCAGCACGCGGTTTCCAAAGTATTCCTTGCCTATGTTCTCTAACTTCAATAAAGGCATGTCAGGCAAACGAAGCCACCTCCTTTTTCAGCTAAATTAAAAGGAAGGGGCGCAAAGCGAATGCCCCTTCCCATGAAATTCACTATAAGCCGTTATTTGCTGATGGAGAAATACTTCTCGGGGACCTCTACGTCGCTGATACCGAGATAGCCCGTGCCGAATACGTAGGTGTCCTGATAGACGAGGCCAAACTTGTTGTTGCGCACACCGGTGCCGGCGTCGGTGTAGAAGCTGGCGTTCCAGTTCGCGCCGGGGGTGTATTTGGCGTAAGCGTCGGATAAATCTCTAAGGCTGGTGACTTTCGCCTTGCCCTCTACGACGCGCTTGGCAAACTCTATAAGCCCCGCGCTCTGGGTGTAGCTGTAGGAGTAAGCCCAAGTCCCGAGGCGTCCTGAGCCGCCGGCGTCCACAATGACCTTTTCGACCTTATTCAAAATCGCCGGCCAGTCGCCTTTTTCTTTAGAGAGGTCGATGCCGAGCGCTCCGGGGTAGCCCATGAGCGGGGAGGGGAGGCTCGCCTCAGGGAAGTACCCGCCAAGCTCGACTATGCGCTTCAGAAGAGGCTCGGTCTGGGCGTCGTTTGTACAGAAGAAGGCGGTGTCTTTGCCGTACTTCTCAAGCCAAGTCGGGACTTTCTCGAGGATGAACTGCTGCGCGCCGGCCACGCCGATGTCGCTCATGGGGTCGGGGGCCGTCTCGAATACAAACTCCATACCGAGGTCTTTACAGGCCTGCTCCATGATGGCGCGCCGTCTGCCGAGAAGCTCGACGCTCATATGCCGCGGGAAGGAAACGTGGACAAACGTAGTCGCGCCCATTTTCTGAGCGGCCAGCGGAATAAGATAGCCGCGCGCGATGTTGTTGACGCTGACGGCCAAATCCGACGCCGAGGAGATGAGGGCGGGGTCTTCATGAGGCTGGGCGGCCAACAGGATTATGTCGGGACGCTTCTCGCGTATGCGGCGGAAGCCCTCCGTGGTGCCGGGGATGGACTGGTTCACGACGACGGCCTTCATTAAAGGATCGTCGGCGAAACCTGTAAGCAGACTAATAACCGTCTCCGCCTCGGACATGAAATTGTCCGGGTAGGTCACATGCACAACCATACCACCGTTCGCCGCGTTGCCGTATTCCGCTATCGCGGCCTCCGCGCCCCTCAGGTCGTCCTCGCTCTGAGAAACCGTCCCGGTCATAATTCCGATATGAAACGGAGCGTCCGCCGCGTAGCCCGGGCCGACAACAAGACACAACGCAAACAACAAAACTGCCAAAACACCGCACTTTCTCACAATAAAACCTCCTCAAATTAAATTATGAAATAATTAAGGAAAAAACTGAAAACGCACAATATACTAATTACAATAACACTAATTAAAAGCATATCACAGAGCGAATTGTTTTTTCAAGCGCGAAACGCGTAGATGCAGGATAAACGCATAAAAAAGACCGACCAACCAAGGACGGTCGTTTCTACAAGTAATCCGGCCCCCTATCCACCCCCTGAACGCGGCTTTGACAGCCGATACTTCGGCCCCGTGAACAAAAAGAGCGTTCACG
>BOCC01000023.1 GCA_026002715.1 Synergistales bacterium | reverse complement strand
GCCCGACAGCAAAAATTAGCAATTATGTGATTTCCGGCGCTGTTGGAGCACCGCTTGAAAGAATAATTATAATTGATATTTCGGGAGACAAGTTAACCGAAGCTTGGATGATAAGTGTTGGTGTTGCCACGCCGGGCGTTGACGCATCGGGTTGGTTCACAACTGGTTTGCCCGGCGGCATAACAGCCAAGGCAAACTACTACCCGGGCATGTACGGTCTTTACGAACCCGGTGTTGCCATCACATTGAGCGGTACGCCGACGGTTACCTCCTCGGCGGAGCTCGCTATTACGATACCGGGAAACGCCTTTGAAAGCGGCGAGCCCATTCAGGTAACTCACGTCATTGGGATGTATGGGGAGTTTCCGAAGTTTGATATCGTCAATCCCTCCGCAACGGTAGGCAGCGTATCCATCAACGGCGCAACGGGCACGCAACTGAACACGCAGAGCGCGACCATCACGCTCAAAAACGCCGTACTCTCGAAGCCTCTTGTGAGCGTAAGCGCCGCAAGCTGGTTTACGGGTCTGCCCCCAGGCATTAATGCCTGGGCAAGCGGCAAAAGCGGCGGCAACACAATCACCATCACCTTTGACGGCACACCGACAGCGGATCGTTCCGGGGCGCTTAATATCAAAATACCGGCAGAGGTACTGAACAACATCGCGGGCATTCCCGTGACAGTGAACCCAAACGCAAAGTTCGGCATCGGCACTCCCTCCGCGACGGTTGACGACGTAGCCATCACCTACGTACAGGGCGCGGCAAACCTCCGGCAGGCCGCGACAATCACGCTCGAAAACGCTGTACTCTCGACGCCTCTTTCGAGCGTCAACGCTACAGGTTGGTTTGCGAATCTGCCCGCGGGCATAACGGCCGAGGCAAGAGGCACAAGCGGCAGCGACAAAATCACCATCATCTTTGGAGGCACGCCAGCAGTGGTTTCTTCCGAGGCGTTTCATATCAAGATACCGGGAAGCGTCCTGAACATCAAGACGGACATTGACGTGCCTGAGAACCCCAACGCCAAGTTTAATATCTTAGCTCGGGCCACCATCACAAGCATTTCTCCCGACTACGGCCCCCATACGGGCAACACGACAGTAACGCTGACCGGCACAGACCTCGGCGAAACAACAGCTGTCAGAGTGGGTGGCCTGAACGCGACGAATGTAGCGATTGTCAGCAATACTAAGATTACCTTTACCACCCCGCAATCCGGGTTTGGAGCATACAGTGTAGGCGTTATAACGCAAAACAACGGCACAGCTTTCTTATCTGGCGGGTTTACCTATATCGATACCGGCACCATCAGCGTCAACGGCACGGGGGCATACGACACGGCCTCGGCCATCGCGGATGCAATCAACACCGCGCTACAGACCTCAAACGACCCCGTAATCGTCACCGGCGCGCGCTCCACCATGACGGAGACGCTGGAGCTTGTTATACCAGACGGCAAAACCGTGGTGTGGCAGGCAAGCCTTATTGGTTCGGCGGCAACCTTGGTCAGCATATCGGGCGGCGGAACGCTTGAAGTGGCGGAGGGCGGTCTGCTGAAAACCTCCGGCACAAGTGCGACAATATTTGTGGAGGAAAATACCACCGTGAGGGTGAGCGGCGGCAGGGTGGAATCCACCAACAACGAAGCCTCCGCCATCAAATCATTGGATGGCGGCGCAAAAGTCGAGGTGAGCGGCGGCGAAGTAAAAGCGAATTATCGGGGTATTTACTGTATTAATAGCGCCGTCAGCGTATCGGGCGGCACCGTCAGCTCGAGCGCAGGCAGCGCCACCGCGATTCGGGTGAATGGTGCGTCAACGTTAGAAATCAGCGGTAATGCCATTGTTACAAATGCGAAGGGCTATGCAATCAGTGTCGGACGAGGATCTTCGACTGCGGTGTCGATTAAAGGCGGCACGGTTACAGGTCAAAATGAATTATACGGCGACAGCATTATGTATATCAGCGGCGGCACGGTTTACAATCCAAATGGAAATGCGCTTATCCTTTACGAGAACGCCAACGCTTTCATCCTTGGCGGTACGATTATCGCTAAAACCGATTCCATACCAATTATCCGTGCCAGATTCATAGATGACTTTAACGACGACCCACACAACGGCGCGGCATACTATACCGGCGACCGCGCGGAGCTGTTCGACACCACAAGCGCGTATCCATTCACGCCCGACGATCCATTCACGCCCGACGCAAACCTGTTCAAGCTCTACGATGTAACTGTCGGCCCACAGAACGGAGCGCTCACGGCGGGAACGGCGGGCAGCGCGACCTTTGCCGTAATCACGACGGGTATCGACAATGGCCCATATACCGTCACACTCGGCGACGCTCCCGCTGGCGTAACAGCGGGAGATGTCACGATAAACAACAATATCGGAACGCTGACGGTCAACACAACGGAGGCAACGCCGCAGGGAACCCACCCGCTGACGCTCACTATAAACGGCGCGGCAAGCGGCAGCTTTGACCTCGTTGTGGCTTACACCGTCAGCGGCACAATCACCGGGAGCGACGCTCCGGGCGGTCTGCCCGCAACCTTGCAGTTAAAGCGGGGCGGCGGCGACGTGGGCGCGGCAGTCACGGCGGTGGCAAACGGCGACTATACGATTAGCGGCGTTCCCGCAAACATAGACTACACAATCGAGGTTACTCACGCGGGCTACACCACAGGCACGATTGAGAGCTTTGATGTGGATAGCGCGATTGTGACAGGCAAAGACCTTGTGTTGCAGAAAACCACCGTGCCGACGCTCTCGGCTGTCGGCGTGATGGCGGGCCAAACCGGCGCGATGCTTAACTTTACTTCCAATATAGCCGGAACGTATTACTATCTCGTCTACGCGGCAGATGACGGAGCGCCGGACGCCGACACAGTTAAGGCGCAGGGTACGGCGGTCGCCAACGGCACGGGTTCGACGGCGGCGAGCGCGAACACGGTGGCTATAGCCGGGCTTTCGGCTTCTACGGCGTACAAGGCGTATGTCGTGGTGGAGGACGCGGCGGGTAATCTTTCGGCGGTGAGCGAGGCTTCTTTCAGCACGGCGGCCACGCCCGACCCCACCGCGCCCGACACTACCGCGCCCACACTTACAGCGGGAACGGTCAGCCGCACAAGCGACACGGCGGCGACGGTGAAATTTTCGAGCAACGAAGCCGGGACGTATTATTACCAGCTTGACGGTGTGGCCCCCACAAACGCGGGCGCGCTTGTCACGGCAGGAACGAACAGCACCGCCCTAACCGCCGCGGAGCAGACAATCAGCCCTACGCTTACCACGGGAGCGCATACGCTGTATATCGCCGCCAAAGACGCAGCGAACAACGTGAGCAATATGCTGACTGTGAATATTCCGGCGTATGCCGCGCCGCCCGCGCCGCCCGCGCCGCCATCTCTCGACCCATTGAACAACGTCACCATCGGCTATGAATGGACAAATCTAACCGACAACGCGTCTGGCGCGGGCTGGACATGGGACGCTACGACGAAAACCCTGACGCTTACCGGCGACACTACAGACGAGATAAAAATCGCCTCCGCGACTGACGAAATAACAGTTCATATCGCGGATAACGTGAACGTCCCCAAGATCGTCAAGACAGGGAGCGGCGCTCTCAAAATAACCGTAGAGATGGGCAATACTCTCTCCGTATCCGACACCAACGGCCCAGCCATTTCCTCAGAAGGGGATATTTACATTGATAGCGGAACAGTCAAGGCAAACGTGACCGGCGCGGGCAACACAGAACCTGCAATAAAAGCCGGAGGAGACATCACCATCACCGGCACGGCAAACGTAATAGTTTCTAACAGCGGGACGGGCGCGAACAGCGGCGCGATAGCGTCAGGGAAGGATGTCGTTATCTCCGGCAACGCTTTCGTCATCGCGGAGTCAAATGGCAGCGGAGCGGCGATATCCGCGGGCAACGGGAGCGGTACAATCTCCATCACGGGCGGACACACGGAGATAACAGACCAAGGCAGCGGGACGAATCCCTATCCCCCGGCGATGAGCGGAGCCGATACGGTCGTTATCGTCAACGGACAGATTATCTTCGGCGACCCCGCTACTCCGGACGACCCCGACGATCCCGATAATCCCGATAATCCCGATAATCCCAACAATCCCGACGACCCCAACGACCCCAACAACCCCGACAACGGCTATGAAAGCGGAAGCGGAGGCGGAGGCGGCTGCGACGCCGGGACTGGCGCGGGAACGCTGGCGCTGCTGGCGGCGGCGATGTGGAAAAGACGGCGCACCAAGTAACAATATCCTTTACTCATTAGGATTGGGGTTTACGGAATTTTTCAAATTTTTTCAAATTTTTCAAATAGCTTCGGACTATAGACTATAATACGTAAAGGGCATACGCGGGGGCGAAAGTCCCCGCGTTAAAGTTTATACGGGAGGTCAATGCCGATGATAAATAAAAAAATATCCAACACAACGTTCCGCGTAGTTATTTTGGTTTTGCCGCTATGTTGCGCGGCCGTCAGGACAATGAAACGCAACTTGGAGAACCTGAAAGAGGCACTCAAATAAATGGCATTGCTCACGCTTCGCGACGTGTCGTTTGCTTACGAGGGCGAAACCGTGGTGGGCAGCGTTTCTTTTGAGCTATCGTCCCGTGATTTTCTCTGTGTTCTGGGCGAGAACGGCTCCGGGAAAAGCACGCTCGTCAAGGGGATATTGCGCCTCCTGAAACCGGAAAGCGGAGAAATCCTCATAGGCGAAGGGCTTCGCCGGGACGAGATAGGCTATATGCCGCAAGGCGCTCAGCTGCAAAAAGACTTCCCGGCAAGCGTATTTGAGGTGGTAATATCGGGACGGTTGGCGCGGCGAGGCCGTTTTTGTCCGTTTTACACCCGGTCCGACAAGGCTGTCGCGAGGGAGAAGTTAGACAGTCTCGGCATACTCGACCTCAGCGAGAAGAGCTTTTGTGATTTATCCGGAGGGCAAAGGCAGCGGACGCTTTTAGCCCGCGCCCTCTGCGCGGCGCAAAAACTTCTCATAATGGACGAGCCGACGGCCGGGCTCGACCGACGCGCGACGGAAGAGCTATGCGGCGTTATCCGAAAACTCAACAAAGACGGCTTGGCGATAATAATGGTGTCGCATGATATAGCGCTTGCCATGAAGTGCGCGACGCACATACTGCACATAGGCAGTCCCGGGCGCTGCAGCCAATGCGGCAGCGAGCGCATGTTTTTCGGACCCGTGAGCGAATACGGGGACGCGAGATCGATATGACGGGCATGAATGACGTTATTAGCATAATCGACAATCTTCTCGATATATTTTCTTACGCGTTCATGGTGCGCGCGCTCGTGGCCGGCTCTCTCATTTCGCTCTGCGCCGCGCTTCTCGGCGTGAGCCTCGTACTCAGGCGCTGTTCCATGATAGGGGACGGACTGTCCCACGTCGGCTTCGGCGCGCTGGCTTTCGCGTCCGCGCTACACCTCGCGCCCTTGGCCGTCTCCATCCCCGTGGTGGGAGGGGCGGCCTTTTTGCTGCTTCGCCTGTCCGCGAACGGAAAAATAGCGGCAGACGCGAGCATAGCCTTGGTCTCGACAAGCTCGCTGGCCTTGGGGGCGATTGTCATATCCAAGACAAGCGGTATGAATATAGACGTCTACAACTACATGTTCGGCAGTATCCTGTCCGTGAGCGAGACGGACTTGTATCTTTGCGTGGCGCTGTCCGTCGTCTTGCTCGTTATGTTTATACTTTGCTATGACGGGATATTCGCCGTTACGTTTGACGAGACGTTCGCCCGCGCCTGCGGCCTTGGCGCGGGCGCCTATAACGTGATCATATCGCTGCTCACGGCCCTGACTATCACGCTCGGCATGAGGATGATGGGCGCGCTTTTGATAACGAGCCTGATAATCTTCCCGCCCCTGACGTCTATGCGGCTCCGCAAAAAATTCAAGTCCGTCGTGATATGCTCCGCTCTCGTATCCGTCACGTGTTTCGTGTCCGGGATAGTTTTGTCCTGCCTGTTAGACACGCCGGCCGGGGCGAGCGTGGTGGCCGTAAATATGGCGGCCTTTGCGGCTTTCAGCCTGATTGCGGCGTTAAAATCCTAAAGATGATAGGCCGCATGCGGCTTTCTAATTTCTTAATTATTTCACTATTTAACGGCCAAGGGTATTTGAGGTATACTATGTAAAACGTAACGCAAAGGAGCCCAATATATGTCCATACGAAAACGTTTGATACTCACACTTATAGCCTGTCTTGTTTTTGCGTGCGGCAGTATCGGCATTATAGTGTACTTCTCCGCTAAAGAATCTTCCGGCAAGGCTTTTCTGGCGCTTGCGGTCAGCAATATAGAACGCTTAGAAGAACATATCGACACATTTCTCGGGCAGGGCGTCACTAACGTCAAATATCTCGCGGGGACAAATATGGTGCGCTACTCGAGAGGCAGATTGACAAGCTATCTCGACACGACGAAAGAGACGACTCTGTTTTACGGCAACCAAACGCACTATGAACAGCAAATTTACGCCGAGTTCAATCACATACATAACGCCAACAGCAATTACGATACTGTCTTTATGGCAAACGACGACGGCCAGTACACCCAGGCCCCCGAGGGATTCACTAACCCGGCGGCATACGACCCCCGCACACGCCCGTGGTACGAGGAGGCGACGGCCGACCCCGCCGAGGTAACGATAACTCAACCCTATCTGACCGTCCGCGGCACTATGTCTTGCAGCGTAATCGCAAAAACTTACGACCAGTTTAACAAACCCCTCGGTTTGCTCGGCATAGACTATAACATTCAGACTCTGACAGAGGCCCTCGATAAGCGGAGTATTTTGAAAACGGGCTATATTGTTATTTTCGACGCGTCAGGGCGGATTATCGTCGACGGACGCCACCCCGAATACATCGAAATGAATCCGGAAGAATATACCGATTGGCGCAAACAAATGGCCGCCGCGCCGGACGGAACGATAGATGGACTCAACGAGCTCGGCGTCAGTAAATATGTCGTACTCCACACCATGGACACGACCAAATGGAAAATCGCGGTTGTATTTGACAGAAGCGAAATAATAGAATCCTCCCATGATTTATTGCGTACCATTGTGGTTACTTCCGTAATCTCCCTGTGTTTGGCCGTCTTTATACTGAACGTCATCGCCCGAGGCATCGTCCGCCCGATAGGACAGCTCATAGAGGCCTCTGAAATCATATCGAGCGGCGACTACGAAACATCGGAGGATATGCACGAAAGTTTGCGGACAAAACTCAACGTCACAGGGCGCGGAGAAAGCAAAAAATTAGCGCGCTCGCTGCAAAAAACGCTGAATACTTTACAGGAACGCGTCGAAGCCGCTCGTGAAGCCAATAAAGCGAAATCGGAGTTTTTGGCCAACATGAGCCACGAAATACGCACGCCGATGAACGCCATCATAGGCATGAGCGAGCTCGCGCTGCGCGACAACGAGTCTCCGGTGGTAGGGGAGTACATATGCGAGATAAAGGCGGCCGGGACGAACCTGTTGTCTATCATCAACGATATTCTGGATTTCTCGAAGATAGAGTCCGACAAGCTGAGCATAACGCGCGCGCCCTATCTGTTCGCGTCCCTGATAAACGACGTGGTGAACCTCATACGGGTGCGCATCGCCGAAAAACCTATCCTTTTTGTAGTGAACGTCGACCCCAATATACCTGACAATATTATCGGCGACGAGGTCAGAGTGCGGCAGGTTCTGACCAACCTTTTGAGCAACGCCTGCAAATATACGGACGAGGGCTTTATCAAAATGACGGTCACCGCGGATTTTCTCGAGTATAACAGGGCAAATTTCAAGTTTGTGCTGGAAGACAGCGGGATAGGTATCAAAGAAGAGGATATGGGACGGCTGTTCAACAAATTTGACCGCCTGAATATGGACAGAAACAAGAGCGTCGTCGGCGCGGGATTAGGGTTGTCCATAACGCAAAACCTTTGCCGAATGATGGGCGGAGATGTTGTGGTACAAAGCGTTTTCGGCAAGGGTTCGGTTTTTACCGCGACTTTGGAGCAGGAATGTTTGCGCGGGGAAAAATTCGCCGCCGTCAAGAACGCCGCGGACAAGCAGGTTTTGTTCTACGAAAAGACGGAAATGTACGCGGACTCGCTTGAATACACGTTAAACAGCCTTGGCGTGAACAAGACTCGGGCGCGGTCGGAAGAAGAGTTTTTAGAGCGGCTTTCAAGCGGCGAATACGACTTTGCTTTTTTCTCGGGCGCCGTGGCGGAGAGGGCGGTTGACTTGGAGGAGTCTGAGGGGATTAAAACACTGCTTGTCGCGCTGCTGGCCGTGGGTGAAAGCCTCAATGTCAACGCGTCGGAGCGCAAGGGCTCTTCGGCTCATCAAATCTTTTGCAGCAGCATAGTGATGCCCGCGTTTGTCATACCCGTGGCAAACGCGCTGAATGGGATAATCACCGATAAATTTCACAGCAACTACGAAATCCGCTTTATCGCGCCGTCGGCTTCCGTGCTTATCGTCGATGATTTGGCGGCCAATCTGAAAGTGGCGCAGGGGCTTCTCGAACCGTATAAGATGAAAGTCGACGTCTGCCTTAGCGGCGCGGAGGCGCTCAAACTTGTCCGCGAGACCGACTATGACATCGTGTTCATGGATCATATGATGCCGGTTATGGACGGTATTGAAGCTACCGCGGCGATTCGCGCGATTGAAGGCGTAAAATTCAAGCTGCTCCCGATTATCGCGCTGACGGCGAACGCCGTGGTGGGTATGCGGGAGATGTTTTTGGAAAACGGGCTCGACGACTATCTCGCTAAACCTATAGAGATGCACAAACTCAATGAAGTCGCGGAGCGGTGGATTCCCAAATCTAAGCGTATCAAAGCGGGAGAGGTGGCGAGGGCAGTTGCCGCGGAGCGCAGCCTGCCCTACATTTACGACACGGACATAGAACATGGCATCGCGATGACGGGCGGCAAAGAGGCAAACTATATAGAAGTGTTAAAGTTGTTTTCTCAGGACGTTCGCTCCCGTTTTGAGGGTATGCGCGATATTGGGCTTGACGGCAAAGCGAATCTGATAAACTTTGCCACGGACGCCCACGCGATAAAAAGCGCCGCCGCGACTATCGGGGCGGAGAATGTCTCGGGAATGGCCAAAGAGCTCGAGTTCGCGGGCAAACGCGGAGACGCCGAGACTATAATCGCAAAGCGCGAAATATTTTTGAAAGAATTATTGAAACTCGCCGACAGCATCGACGACGCCGTTAGGGTGGCGCATACCGCAAAACCGACCGCGGGTTCGGAAAAAACCGACGGATATGAATTGCTCACGGCTGACGACCTGCTCGCCCTGAAACAAGCGCTGTCGGCAAACGATATTTTTACGTGCGACGATTTGTTTGCCAAGCTCAGGCGCCGGAACCTTAGCGACGCGGATAAAAAAGCGCTGGACAAGGTCGAGGGCGACGTGCTGGTTTCCGATATGGAAGGCGCCATAAGGGGTTTGGATAATTTGATCGGGGTCCGGTGAATGAAGGGAGCGAGAGACAGATAATGGATAACAAACATAAAACAATAGTCGTCGTCGACGACAATTTGGCAAACCTCAAAACCGTAAAGGGCATACTGTCTGAAATTTACGGTACGTTTACCGCGCCGAGCGCCGAGAGAATGTTTGCGCTTTTGGAGCGGACGATACCCGATCTTATTCTGCTCGACGTCGAGATGCCCGAAATGAACGGCTATGAAGCAATTAAACTGCTGAAGGAGAACCCAAAAACACAGAACATTCCGGTCATATTCCTCACCGCGCTCAGCGGCAGCGGAAACGAGTTAGAGGGGCTCAGCCTCGGCGCGGTCGACTATATATTCAAGCCGTTTTCGCCTGAGCTACTGCTAAAGCGCATCGAGCTTCAGCTATTAGTCACGGAGCAAACCCGCGAACTCAAAAACTATAACGACAATCTCAGGCAAATGGTCGAGGAAAAAACAGAAAATGTCGTTCATTTGCAGATGTCTATTCTTCAAACCATCGCCGACCTTGTAGAACGGCGCGACGGTGAAACCGGCGGGCATATCACGCGCACACAGCGATACATAAAGATAATGCTGGACGCGCTTATCGATTTGGGGCTTTACGCCGACCAAATTGACGAGAGCTGGGATATTGATTTGGTGATTCTTTCTTCGCAGCTACACGATGTGGGCAAAATTGGCATAGACGACAATATCTTACGAAAACCAGGCCCGCTCAACCCCGATGAGTTTGAAATTATAAAACAACACGCCGTCTACGGCGCGGAAATTATCGACAGAATGATAGGCTCAGCCGTTGAAAATGATTTTATGAAATACGCAAAGGTGTTCGCCGAAACGCACCATGAAAAATGGGACGGCACCGGTTATCCGCATGGGCTCAAGGGAAACGGCATTCCGCTCT
This sequence comes from Synergistales bacterium, assembly GCA_026002715.1. Lineage (GTDB taxonomy): Bacteria > Synergistota > Synergistia > Synergistales > Aminobacteriaceae > BNVG01. Next base: position 17,010 of record BOCC01000023.1, on the reverse strand, counting down.
TGGGGCGGCTCATGGCCGTGGCGGACGTTTATGACGCGCTGACGTCCACGCGCCCTTATAAAAACGCGTTTCCGCATGAAGAGGCGGTCCAAATCATAGTGGGCGGCAAGGGTACGGCCTTCGATCCTCTTCTCATGGATGTTTTTGAGCAGGTTTCCGACGAATTTGTGTCGGCCAAGGATGAAAATTTATAAATAGAACAGAGGCCGCGACAAAAGCCATACTTCGCTTTTTTCGCGGCCTTTTACTATTTACAAAGAAAGAATAACGCTTTCGGGCAGACCCGTGTACTTACTGATCGTTTCGACGGGTAGGTTGTCCAAACGCATAGCCCGAGCCGTTTCCTCGCGTCCTTTCTCTAACCCTTCTCTTAACCCCTTCTGATAAATAGGCCACGCGGAACGTCAGCTAACTTCGTGGTCAATCAGTGCCATGACTTCATCCAAAGACAGACCGGAACTTTTGGCGACGAATTCCGGCGACGCGCCGTTGACAAGGAAGCTTATTGCCATTTCTCTACGCCCCTTCTCCAGTCCTTCTCTTAACCCCTTCTGATAAATAGGCCCCACGGTCAGCTTCCAGTTCATGATAGCGTCGTCGCGCTGGCGGGCTCTCTCCTGTTCCACCTTGTCTCGTTTGAATATCTCTCCTATGGTGATGGCCTTGGCTATCATAGGTTCTTCCTTGGATATGCGCTCCATAACTTCACCTCCGCAGTTATTCAAAAACAACACCCACTTGTCTTCTTTACTTAGACTGTCAAACGTCGCGTTGTTTAATAAATCCGTTATCTTTGGGACTTCGACGTAGTGAATAGAGAACTTATTTGTCAGAGTTACAGAGGCGTCCTCGCTGCGAAGCATGAACGTAGTGTGGTAACGCGGAACGTTAACTAACTTAGTGTGCCGAAAGTCCAATATATCCACCATTACGGTGCGTCTGGCCTCGGCGTATTCGTCTCCTTTCTTCAGTGAGTCGGAATGAGCTTTAGCGCCGTAATAAGCTATCCTGTCGTCGAATCCCTCGTGGTACCGGACTTGAACTTCGGCGTTAAAGAGGTCTTTATTTGAGTCTCTTGCCAGAATATCCATCCGGCTGAGTTTATCTATCAACGACTCTGGAGGAATCTCTGGGTTGAGTATATCGACTACAGTCACGCTCTCTTTGAGAAGCCCGGAGAGCAAATCGCTCAAGACATCCTGATCGCTGAAGATTCTCTTGAAGACGTAATCATTTGTATGCCGGAATGGCGAGGGTGTCTTGGTGTCCTCCTGAGCCTTTGGCTTTTCGTGAGCCTTTGATTTTTTTGTCATCGCCGTCACATCGCCTTTCTTTGAGGTTTCTTTAATGGTTAGATTATAGCAGAGGTTGGTTTTCTGTTAGGAAAGCCGCAAATTTTTCCCATTTTTAAGAATTTTGCGCTAAGCCATTTAAAGACGGGCTGACCGACAAAAAGATACGGCGACCAAAATTAAAGACGGGGCGACCGACAAAAAGAGACGGGCGATCAATTAAGAACGGGCGACCGAGGGCGGTCGCCCCTACGCATGTTTATTTTTGTCTCCCCAACTCCCTAAGCGCGTCCATCTCCGCTGTCGGATATTGGTATAATGTTTCATGAGAAGGCGAACAATATAATTACAAAGCTGAACTTCACGAGATTGCAGATTCTAACGCAATCCGGTACCTCTATGCTGTCGCAGGCCAATCAGCTGCCGCAGAATATTCTGAGTTTGATTAGGTAGGGGCGGCGGTTTACCGCCCCTATGTTCTACCCCAAAAACGCTTCCATTCTGTCCATAGCCTTGTTCAAGACCTCTGTCGACTGAGTGCAGGCTATGCGAATGTAGCCCTCTCCCGACGCGCCGAAGGCGTTGCCCGGGATCGTGCCGACTTTGGCGTTCTCGAGCAGTTTCCATACAAAATCCTCGCTCTTGTAGCCCGTCCCCTTTATGTTGGGGAAGAGGTAGAACGCGCCCTCCGGTGAAGCGCAGGTTACGCCTTTCATTTTATTGAGGCGCGCCACCGTCGTGTTCATGCGGTCGATAAATATCTTTTTGCGCTCTGTCAGCTTCGCGTCCTGAGTGTTGAGGGCGTAGGCGCTGCCCTTTTGCGCTAAGGTGTTCAGGCCGTAGGTCTCGCTCGCGGAGATTATGGTGAGCAGATTGGTCAGCGCGGCCGGGGCGATGGCGTATCCCACGCGCCAGCCCGTCATGCAGTGGCTCTTGGAAAGGCCGGCCATCGTAAGCGTGCGCTCTCTCATTCCGGGGAGCGTGGCGAAAGCCGTATGCTCGCCCTTATAGACCAATGACTCGTAAATTTCGTCGCTTATCACGAAAATGTCATGCTTGGCGGCCAGCTCCGCTATCTCCTCGAGCTGTTTGCGCGGGATGACGCGGCCAGAGGGGTTGCAGGGGGAGTTAAGCAGAATTATCTTTGTCTTGGGCGTGATGGCCTCTTCTAAGTCGGCCTTCGTCGGGGCGAAGCCGTTTTCCTCCGTGGTCTTGATTGGCACGGGTACGCCGCCGCAGCTTTTCACCTGCAAACTGTAGGGCCCGAAATACGGCTCTATAAGTATAACTTCGTCGCCTCTGTCCAAAAGCGCCTGCATGACGAGATAAGAAATCTGAATGGCTCCGGCGGTGAACAAAACCTCGTCGGGCGTGCTGTCTAACTTGTGATGGCGCTTCCAGTAGCCGCATACGGCCTCCCTCGCGTCCAAAAAGCCCTGCAGGGGCGGATAGTGCGTGAAACCGGCGTGAGCGGCCTTTGCCGCCTCGTCGATTATGTCGGGCTCCGTGTCGAAGTCCGGCTCGCCTATGCTGAGGTTCAGCACCCCATCCATTTTTTCGATGGCCTGAAATATCTTCACCATCCCGGAAGGCTGAGGGTTGGCGTAGGCGGCGGCAAATTTAATGCCCATATTATGAATCACTCCTTATTTAGTTTTATGAACGCAGCTCGGCCAGCGTATAAGCGCCCCTTGGCATGAGCCAGGTCTTGAGGTCCTTGCCCCGCGCGGCGTAAATCTTGGAGAGGGCTTCGTCAAGCGTCTTTGAGACCTTTATGCCCGTTCCGGCCAAAGAGGCGGGGTCCATATCCGTGACAAGATGAAGGTCGAATCGCTCCGCGGCGTTGCCCGTACAGTAGCCGACGTACTTCGCTATGGTGAACTCGCGCCTCAGCTCGGCTTCGCGCTCCTCAGAATTTTTGTATTTTTGGAGCATCGTCTGCATTTCCTCGTTGCCGTAGCCCTCGGCGCATTCGGCCACGATGATTATCGAACCGCCTGGCTTCGCGGCCGGCTCGGCGTTGAAGAGCGCCTTTGTGGACTGGTAGAGGTTCAGGTCCTTGGGGTAGCCGACGGCCGAGGAGATGACAAGATCGCCGAGCTCCGGTATAAAGACTTTATCGACGCTGTCCACAAGCTCTACGCCGGCTCTGTGGGCTTTTTCCCAGTGCCCCGCGACGGCCCAGCCGATTTTCCCGTCCCCGCCCATGATGACGTTCACCATAAACGTCGGGTTTATCTTGGCGGTGGCCTCCACCATGTCGAGGTGCAGCACGTTGCCCTCCAATTTGCCGCTGTTACAGGCCCAGTTGCGCCCCTTGCCCGCCTCCGGCTGAAGCGAGAGCTTGTGGTTTGCCTGCACCGTCTCGTAAGAGGAGATACCGGGCAGCACGGCCTTTCTTCCGCCGCTCCAGCCCGGCATGAAGTGGTAGATTATCGCGCCCGTCAGAACCACGTGGTCGGCGTCCGTGGCCCGCTTGTTGAGCTTCACCGGCGTGCCGTAGCTTGTCGCGCCCAAGTCGGTCATCGGGTCGGTCCAGCTGTTGTGGTCGTAGACTTTGTATTTGCCGTAAAGCTCGCCCAGCAGCAGTTTATGCTCCTCGGCGCTATGCTCTCTGTGCGTCCCCGTGCCGACGAGGAAGAAAATGTCTTCGTCCCTGACGCCGCCCTTTTTTATCTCGTCCACAACCAACGGGAGGTAGACCGCCGGATGCTGCCAAGAACGCGTAAAGTCGCACATCACGACGCAGACCGTCTCGCCCGGCTTCACCTTGTCGCGCAGACGCGCCGACTCTATGGGGTTTTCGAGAGCTTCGAGAACCGCCGCCTGTTCCGTCGCCGCTTGCTTTTTCTCGTGGCTGTTCAAAACGCCCAAAAGCAGTTTGTCCGGGACATCTATATCAAAGGCGCCCTTGCCGAATTTCAAACTATGTACGCTCAAAATTTACTCCTCCTTAATTAATTAAAGCAATTTTTATAAAACAATTTTTACAATTCTACCAGTTTCTACCAGTTTTATTGTATAAAAAAGGCAAAATTCTTTTGCGGAAAAGCATATTGCGTTTTGCTTTTTAATATGTTACCTTAACAGATGCGTTTTGTAAAATTGCGAAAATTGGGCGCGGGGGTGATTTCTTATGAATAAGCTGCAATTTACCGTTGATAACGAGCGTTGTGTCCGTTGCGACGCCTGTATTCAGGACTGTCCGAGGAAAATTATTCACCAAGTAAACGGTTTCCCAGATGTTTCGCCGGAGGAAGATGACTGTCTCGGCTGTCAGCATTGTCTGGCGATTTGCCCAACCGGCGCGGTTTCAATTTTTGGATTAAATCCGGCGGATAGCATTCCCTTGGATTCAACCGCGTTTCCCACCGCGGAAAAGATGCGCGCATTAGTATGCGGCCGCCGAACAGTTCGCAAGTACAGCGAACAGAACGTCGATCGCGCTTTAATTGATACGTTGCTGGCTGATACCGCACATGCGCCGACTGGCGGAAATACCTGCGGTTTGACTTTTTCCGTTGTTGATAACCGTCGCGAACTCATGGCGCTGCTGGTGAAAATTATTGAAATCATCGAGACCGCTCATGCCGATGGTCGGGAAATTCCTGAATTTATTCTTGAAAGCGTCCGCGCGTACCGCCGCGACGGCAGTGATGAAGTATTTCGCGGAGCTCCGCATCTTCTGATAGTTACAGCCGATAAAAAAGCCTACTGCGGTGAGACGGACGTGATTATCGCGTTGAGCTATTTTGAACTGATGGCTTTTACCGAAGGCGTCGGGACTACATGGTGTGGTTTTATCAAGTTCATTATCGATACCGTACCGGAAGTACGGGGTTTACTGGGAATCGCGCCTGAGCAGCCGTTTTATGCAATGGCCTTCGGTATACCGACGGTGCATTATTCCAGAACCGTGCAGCGCAGCCACGCCGCGCAGATTAAAACGCTCCGGTAAATCCTAAACGGGATGGCTTTCTCTTTACGTCGGTAAAACGCACTCCCTTGTCCGCCGCCCGAAAGGCAAAATTCTTTTGCGGAAAAAGCATATTGCATTTTGTTTTTTAATATGTTACCTTAACAGATACGTTTTGTAAAATTACGAAAGCTGGGCGCGAGGGTGATTTTAGTGGTTTTTACCGATGTTTTTAATTCAAAAAAACTCTATAATGGTTCAGGCGTTCAGGCGTTCAGGCGTTCAGGCGTTCAGGATACTCTCATGGTCTGAAATTCCAATTTTCTCATTCGGCTTTCTTTTCTCTGAATTCACATAATATATGTGTCGAGTCCCTTTTTGTGTCGGTTTGCGCCGGCGCGGAGAGGGGCTTTTTTGTGGACTCTCAAAGGAGGTCTAATTAATATGCGGTGATTAAATAGCGAGCGTTTAGCTTGGACAGACGTATTTGTTTTGGGTCTTATAATTTTGAGAGGAGTGGTTTATGTATGAGAAAGTTGTTGGTGGTTTTGTTATTGGCGGTTTTGGCGCTGGGTGTTGGAGGTGCGGCGGACGCGGCGGAAACCACACTTGGTATCAACCATGTCACGTCGACTATTCTGAGAGATTTTGACATTGACGGTTATTCGACCCCTCTTTACGGAGACGTGATGTTTCAGGCTGTAACTATATTATTTGAACGTAACAGCGCGGCTACGGACGCCGAAAAGAACCGGGATAAGGCGGGATCGCTTACTATAACCGGCGGCACTTACACTTACTTCAACGAGGAAAACAAAAGGGTTGACGTTCTGAACGGCAAAGTGACCTCCGTTGACGCCAAGGCGGTGGCGCCCTATGATCAGGGCGCGTTCGACATTTATTTCAACGGCTCGGAGACTACTGATGCCGCCGGCAACGTTTACACAGAATTTACGCCCGGATTTAAAAATGCCTCCGGCGCGATTACTTGGATCGAGTTTCGAAGAGGTCTATCCGATACGGGATTGAATGGCGTCTCGTACACTTGGACCTTGAGCGGCGAGAGCGGCAGCGGAAAGTTCCCGACCTATATCACGACGGCTAAAGAGCTCGAAACCCGCACGCCTTATTTAGAGTTTAATGGTGATGAAGGTTTTATTTTCAGAATGGCGACCGCGGCTGACACGAACACGGCCGTCGATATGCCGAAAGCTCGCTACAGAGTAGACCTCTATGGATACGAGCATGACACCGGACGAAACAGAATAAAGCGTTACGACTGGAACACTATCGACGCGCTAAAAGACGTGACGAAGGTTGACGTCGTAATCCCGGCTGGTCTTGACGAGCTTGACAAAACCGACGAAGTCAGAGTTGACATCCGCATAGCCGGATCGGACGACAGCTACGCGGAACGCTACAGGTGGTTCTTTTATTATGCCAATAAGGACCAAAACTACCCCGGCGTAACGCTTCCCGCGTCCATCACGCTCAAGGCCGGCGAAGATAAGGACATAGGTCCGATAGTCCTCAAGGACGGCTATCGGACCATAAACAGGAACAAAGTGTTCCCCTTCGTGGTCGAAGACAAGAGCGTTTTTGAGGCATGGGACTGGAACGGCGACGGAAGCGGCTACAGCAGCTTGATCCTGCGCGGCAAAAAGGCCGGGACAAGCACGCTTTCTTTGGTTTATGTAGACCAAAACGCTGAAAACCCGAACGACCAGACCGGCGGATACCTGTACACGTATCCCTACGCCACCGTGACGGTGACGGTGGAGGCGCCAGAGACGCCAAAGCCTCCTACCACGGAACCCGACACGACAGTCAAAATAGACATCAAGGATGGCAAGGTTGTCGGTATCACTATCGAAACAAAAGACGGTGAACAGATACCCGACAAGACATTGTTCTATGTTTGGCTCTTCTTGAAAGCGGCCGGCGGCACGAGTGTCCGGGACGCGTCAGAGCCGATAGGGCCATTTATTGCGGAAAGCGTAACCAAAGACGGCGCAACTACGCTTGACATGGACGTGAATAACTGGAAGAACCTCGACGAAAGTAAGGCCAAGATCGATTCTCACGAGTACACCTTGAAGTTCGCCAAAAAAACCTCTGTGGACGACGGCGACCCGAAATATGTCGGAACTTATGATGAACCGATCGCTTTAGCGACTACCAGCGAGGAAGGCCCAGATACTCCCCCTTCTTCCCCTTCTTCCTCCGGCGGCTGCTCCACGAGCGTTGGCGCGGCAGCTCTGCTTCTCGCGGCTGGTTTGGCCTTTAAGAAGCGCGGATAAGGCATATCTTGCGGAAGACGCTGTACGCGGCCCCATCTTCCGCGTCAGCGGTGAAATTGATTTCTGTCAAGCGTCTGTGAAAATGTCTTCTTCAGTCAAATCTGTACCTCCCTCGATAGCGTTCTGACACGCTGTCGAGGGAGCTTCCTATGGCGCTGTCGTGTCATTGTGTTGCTGTTGACGTATTGTCTGCCGCTTGCTTATCTCTTCTCTTATTTGTTTCCTCCATGGATGGTCTTCAGCCGGTTTATGCGGTTCTTTCGGCTGTGCTGACCCAATTACAGCTTCGGCCTTCACTTCAGCTTCAATTTCAGCTTTCGCATTAGCTTTTGTTTCAATTTTAGTTTTATTCCTCGCAGGACGCTCAATTTTCTTTAGTGTTATCGCGTGTCCGTGACGCCAAATAAACACTTCTCCCATAAATGTCTCTCTGACCTCTACGGCAGTTCTTGTCTCTAAACCTATACAGTCTTCGCGCCGGAACATAAATTGCGTTCTTGTAAGAAATCTCACTTCCTCTTCCGACTTTCCGGGTCTCTCGCTTCGCGAAAACATAATTCAGGTTGATGTCCTTACCTATAGGTCTATAAGCCCTGAGCGGTTCGGCGGAAAGCACGGCGTATCTCTCGTTATGCTTCTTGATAAGCTCCGGCAAGGCTTTGTTCGCCTCTTCAATAGTCTTCACTCCGAGCAGTCTCAGCTCCACTGGCAACCTGTCCTACAAGCGTCTCCCACAGTCTCTCAATTCTCCCTTTAGCCTGAGGCGTGTTCGCTTTGATATGCTCAATGTTGAGTTCAAGCAGGGCCTTTTCTGTTCATGCTCTTATGTTTCAAGAGCTCCATCACTTTCACGCGATTCAATTCTTCTTGGTAAGCAGACGACCAGCGAGGAACGAGCTGTGTCGGTCGCTTAGTTTCTTCATCGGTCAATGTCACCGTCTCCCGCTTCATCATACGGACATTTTCTCAGATGACTTACAGGAGGACATTATCACAGACGAGCGACAAATTTGCGTTAAGTTGACGACATTGGGTTTGTTTGGTAGAATTTCGATTTTAGGGTACCTCTAAAAACTTATTTTTCAAAAAACAAACCTTGCTATTTTACTGGGTTTCGCTATGTCAAAAATCGAAAACAAGTGGGTTTTTGGAGGTGGCTTTTAGTCTATCTGAAAAAAAGAACGATTTTTATAGCGAAATGAGTAAGATATATAGGCAATAGTAAAGTTTAGCAATGATTGCCAAAAGGAGATATGTGCCGATGGGCGAACGTATAAATTCACATCCACAGCTTGTAGACTTTAGTAAGCCTGAACTTTACGCAAATACCTTACCCACGGCGTGTACGATAAACGGACAGACCGTAATTCTCGAAAAACAAAGCTGGCCGCAGTTGTTAATAGCCATAACAGAATGGTTTATAGCCAGCAACAATCCCATTATTGGATCGTTAAGTAAGTTGGTAAATGGCAATAAAGTTTTCTTCGCGCCCAAAGATGCCAACATTGGAGATTGTACGCAACTCTTAAACGGCAATTGGGTATTCGTTGCTCACAGTTCCCAAACCATAATCACACTCATTTCCATCATGTGCTATCGTTGTGGGGTGCACTTGAAAGATGTGACTGTTACATACACATTGGAGGACTTGGTTGCCGCTCATATCACACAGCTACTTCAACCCAAAAGCCGTACCGAGGAAGCTAATGTTCCAACTTCCTTAACTTCTGGAGTGGAAGACACAGAGCAAGCGTTCAAAAGCTTTATGCGCTCAATCGGAAAAGCTGATAGCACTATCAGTCTTTACTTTATTATACTGAGGTATGAGCTTGTAAACACACTACATATCAATGATAGGGTTCGTACTAATCTCTTTGAATACGGCACCGCCGCCGATTTCGAGCCGGTTAATACGTTTATACAATCATTACCGAAATTTCTTAAAATTGATAATGACAAGCATAATTCTTTCTCTGTAGCGTTAAATGCTTACCGGAGTTTTTTAGTAACTGCCGGTAAGAATGAAGCATCATCGGCAAAACAAGCGATAACACTGGCAAATTTGACCATTGCTGATGTACCGGAAGATTCAGATGTCTCTCATCACTGGCATCAACCTATTCAATCCGAAGGCCATGCCGAGGAAATCAATGCTTCAACTACACTTGTTTCCAAAGCAACAAAAGCCAAATTGAGCTATTACAAAGTTTTCGGTATTGAACTATCTGACAGTTATAAAAACTCCCCCATTGAGGGATTAAATTTCTCTGTGCGTACATCCAACTGTTTGCGACGATGGCATTACAGAACTGTATGGGATTTATTAAATTGCTCTGAAAATTTTGAGTTTCCCCATTTTTTTATGAAGATACATTTTCCACTGTGGAAAGGCTTAATATAAGCGCGTTTACGAGCCGATGGCTGTGATAAAACGCAAAATTTTGTTTTCAACTTTGAAAACACTAAAAACATAGCAATATCAAGCACTTCGAGAGATATAGAAATGAAAAATGGGGAAACTCAAAATGGTGACGGAACAACAAATATGTTTGAGGAGTTGCCAGTCGTGTTCCACGAGTCGGCACTAATAGAGCGGTTTCACGGTTTTATTAAGGGTTGGAATATACCAAGAATGAATGATGACTTAAAAATATCGGGTTGGGCATTAAATTCTGAGTATTTCTGTGCAATACTTCACGAACTCAGAAGCGATACCACCTATCGTGCCGTTGTCGATAAATTGATAAACGTACCGGAAGCAGCGGATACCCGCGATACCGAAGCCGTAAAGCGTATTGCCACAGCGTATTTGAAGTTATTGTTCCCAAACGCCCGAAAGCCAGGGGATATAACCGTGTCTGATTTCAGGCGCTATTGCCTAAAGCGCGCCTGTCATATGCGAGCTACCATAAAAATGCAGTTAGGTATACTTGATTCGGAGTATCGCGGCAAAGATATACCGCAATTCACAGTAAACGAGGTGGGTAGCGGTGAAACAAATTGATGCCATTGACTGCTTCGCCTGTGGCAAAAAGCAAATTTCCAAAAACGAAATAGGGCTAAACAAAAAAATGCTTGGACGTGAAATAAAGCAATTTTATTGTTTAGACTGTTTGGCCGAATATTTCGAAGTCACCACAGAAGAATTGCTTGCCAAGATAGAAGATTTTAAGTTGCAGGGATGCGCGTTGTTTGAATGACGAGGCAATAATCCCATTGATAGCGAAAGCGTAAAAGGGACGCAAGATGAAGCAAAGTAACAAAATCATCTTATACACCACCGACAGCGGCAATGTCACTGTTGCGGTACGTTTTGAGGAAGAAACCTTTTGGATGACGCAAAAGGTTAAGAAACGCATTTTGGCTACGGCCTACCCAACAACGTTCATGTTTGTAAAACCTCATGTTGTCACCGTAAAAAGCCCGTTTCGCTTTGCTATTTTTTCTTGTAAAAAATCGAGGCTATGGCGTCTTCTACGGTTTTGCGGGTCAGGTTTTCCAATACGGAACGGCTGCCGTCGCCGCCAGTGTCGTACCCTGTTACATGTGCCGCGGCTATGTATTTCCCGTTCAGGTTCTTTGTATCATAAAGCTCCATACCACACTTAGATCGCGACACTACATACCAATACCCGGGTATAACACGCTCCTTCACAACCGGGATGTCCGTCCAGATGTCTATTTCCTCATATTTGCCCTTGTTGTTTCTGCGCCGCTCTCTCGAATGAACCCGCTCTGTGGTTGTGTATGTCTCGGTGACGGGATCTTGCCATTTCCGTTCCGTCGTAAGAGAAAGCGTGACATTGAGAACGATATTGCAAGCGCCGTCTAAATGCGAGTAGAAATACTGCTCGGCCTTGTCGCTCTCGAAAGGATCTTTGAAATCCGTCGCGCCGTACAGCAATTGAACGTTTTGCCAGACGACTTTTGTGTCTCTGAAGAGAAGCGGAACTCTCATATGCTTAGATTGCAAAGCGGCTTCAATCCAGCTATCTATTCGTGACGGCAGCGACAGCGCGACGCTATCAGGAACGGCAGAGGCGTCGACCGGCCAGAGATAGAGGCTTTTGAGTTTTGAAAAATCGTATCCTCTTTCGATATAGGCATCCACGTCCGTGCGAGGCTTGGCTCGGGCCGCTGTCGCAACAGTCAATACGCAAACCAAGGCAAAACACAGAGCAAGCAACACGAATTTTTTTCCTTTAGTCTTTCCGTTCATGTTTTCACATCCATCCATCCATATTTTTTATTTTTTTATTTTTTTGATTTTTTATTCATTGCTTTTAATTATAACAGTTGCGGTTATAATAAAGAAATAAAGTGGATACGAAGTACAAATCGCGTTATTCATATCATAAGGAGGAGTTCTTGAATCATGAAAAAGTTTGCGTTTTTCGCTCTTGTTTTGTCGCTGGTTTTTGCGGCCTCCGCCGCGCTTGCCGCGCCCGCTAAGTTGGTTGTGGCTCACAACCAGACCTCGCAGGAAAACCCTTATCAGTACGGAATGCTCAAGTTCAAAGAAGCGGTTGAGAGGCTTTCGGGCGGCGAGTTCTCCGTCGACGTTCACGCCGGAACGATAGGCACGAACGAGGACGAGCTTGTGGAGAAAGTCCAGCTCGGCGCGGCGGATATAATTGTCGCCTCCCCCGGCTTTATGACCAAAATAGGCATACCGGAGGTCGATATGTTCTCCCTGCTATATCTATTTGGCGGTTTCAGCCACTGGGAGAAGGTCGTCGACGGCGAGCCCGGCGCGGTTTTGGCCAAGATAATCAACCAAAAATCCGACAACACTTTCCGCATCGCGTCCTACTGGTCGGCCGGCGTGCGTAACTACTACGGCAAAAAGCCCATAGAAAAAATAGACGACTTGAAGGGCTTGAAGATTCGCACCCAAATGTCAGGCGTGGTCGCTGATTTCTGGAAACAAACCGGCGCTATTCCGACAAACGTGGCTTGGGGTGAGCTGTATCAGGGCTTGCAGCAGGGCATAGTGGACGCCGCTGAGAACGACTATACCAACTTCAGCCTTCTCGACCACCATAAGACCGTCAACGGCAAATTCATCACGGAGACAGAACACGACTTCACCACCCGCGTCGTGTTGATGAACGGTCACAAATGGGACAGCTACAGCGACCAGCAGAAGGCATGGATAACCCAAGCCCTGAAAGAAGCCACGGACGAAGAGCGCAAAGTCACATACGCGCAGCTCGGCAAATCCAAGGATAGAGTCATAGCGGACGGAGCCAAGGTAAACTCTATCGACAAAACGCCTTTCGTCGCGATAGCTATTCCCATTCAGGACGAGCTTGCGAAGCGCCTTGGCATGGAAGATTTCCTGAAATCTATCCGCGCACTCGGCAAATAACTTATCGTTTTGTAGCGGGGGCTTGCCTCAAAAGGGCTTTGCCCCCGTTTTTATAAAAAAAGAGGTGCAGCGTGAAAAAATTCGTTATTGCCATTCTCCGCGCGCAGGAGGCTATGGGGACGTTTCTATTAGCTGTGTTTTTCGTGTCCATCGTAGTCCAGATAGGCGCGAGATACATGAAAATTCCTCTGCTATGGACAGAGGAAGTGGCAAACTACTCTTTCATATGGGCCGTTTTTATGGGCGCGTCCGCTATGCTCTATCATAGGGCGCATTTCAGTTTTACTTTCTTTCGCGATAAATTCAAGGACAAGAGCGGCGCGGCCTATGATATTTTTATCTGCGCGGCTTTGCTCTCGTTTACTATACCCATGTTCGGCTACGGCGTCATGGTGGCGCGGACGTTCTGGAACTACAACTGGATAAGTCTGCCTTGGATGAAGATGGGCTACACATGGCTTTGTCTTCCGATAATGGGTTTTACCATGTCGCTCTACACCGTCTATCATTTACTTGAAGACGTGGCGGCGCTCAAACGCGGAAGGGGGAACGAGTGATGGGCTGGGAAGTGTTGGTCGGGCTTTTTGTTCTGTTGATTTTTCTGGGGGTTCCCATAGCGTTTGTTATCGGTATAGTCTCATTGTTGGGCATAATATCTATTCCGTTTGTGCCCAACATAACGGTGTTTATGAAGATGTTCTACGGACTTAATTCCTTCGTGCTGCTGGCCATTCCGCTCTTTGTGCTGGCCGCCAACCTCATGAACCACGGGCAGATAACGAAGATGCTCATAGACTTTTGCATAGCGCTCGTCGGAAACATCCGCGGCGGGCTCGCTCACGCCAATATCTTGGTGTCTATGATCTTCGCCGGCGTCTCAGGCTCGGCTCAGGCCGACACAGCCGGTGTTGGCAACATGCTTATACCGGCTATGATAAACACAGGCTATGACAAAGAGACGTCCGTAGGCGTAACCGCCGCGTCGTCCACAATAGGCGTCATCATCCCGCCGAGCATTCCGATGGTTGTGTACGCTGGGCTGACAAACGCCTCCGTAGCGGCGCTATTTATCGGCGGAATGGTTCCTGGTATCCTCATAGGCTTCACGATGATGGCGATTATCGTCTGGAAAGGGCGCAAACTGAACTTCCCTATCTACGAGAAAACGGCTCGTGGCGAGGTTTGGGCGCTTTTCAAAAAATCTTTCCCGGCGCTTTTGGCTCCGGTCATTATCGTGGGCGGCATAAGCACAGGCTGGTACACTCCGACAGAAGCGGCGGCGTTCGCGTCTATCTACTCGATGTTCATAAGCCTCTTCGTCTACAGAACACTTAAAATGCGGGATATGCCCGGTATTCTCAAGGAAACCCTGAAACTCAGCTCTTTGTCGCTTTTCGCCTTGGCCACGGCCAGCGCCCTTGGGGAATTGCTGGGGTATTACAAAGTCTCAGACCACGTCGCGGCGTTCTTTATGGCTTACGTTTCAAGCGCCAGCGTCTTTATGATGGTGGTTATCGTATTCTTCCTTTTTATCGGAACATTTATGGACGCCATTCCGGCTATGATTCTCTTCACGCCCGTGTTGCTGCCCATAGCCACGAGCCTCGGTATTTCTTCAGTGCATTTGGGGATCGTCACGGTTATAACATTGGCTATTGGCTTGGTGACTCCGCCGTATGGTTTATGCCTTTTGATAGCCAGCTCCATAGCAGACCTCTCGATTGAGCGTTCTCTTATGGGAGTCCTCCCCTACATTTCGTCGTTGTTGATTATTTTGATATTGGTGGCGCTGTTTCCGTCCATAGCGTCTTTCCTGCCGCAGTTGTTAGGGCTGATGTAAAGCTGATGTAAAGCTGATGTAAAAAGGAGCATTGATCATGAAGATTCTGCAATTCGGAGAAGGCAATTTTCTGCGCTGTTTTTTCGACTGGATGCTTCAAAAAATGGAAAGCTCCGCCGGCAAAAGGTACGAGGTGACGCTCGTACAGCCCATACCGAAGGGGCTTGTCAAGGAAATCGCGGCGGCGGGGGAATATCACGTTCTTTTGCGCGGCTACGAGGGTGACAAATACATCGAGACGCTGGACAAAGTGAACGTCATAAAAAAAGGAATAAACCCCTACGAAGAGCTCGATGAATACCTGTCTGTCGGCTTGAGCGATATTGAGCTTGTGGTGTCGAACACCACGGAGGCGGGGATATTCCATGACCCCGCGCAGACAAAGCCCCACAATTTCCCTTCATTTTTGGCGCTTCTGCTGAACAAGCGAGCCGAGGCCAAGCTCCCCCCTCTTTCTATCATGGCCATGGAGCTGAACGACCGCAGCGCGGACCTGCTGAAAAAATGTTTGACGCTTTACGGCGAGAGCTTTCGCTACGGCGCGCCTTACGCTGAATATCTTAAGTCCTGCGTTTTTTATAACACCTTGGTAGACCGCATAGTGCCGGGATTCCCGGCAGACGCGCGCGGCAGAATAGCGGCTCAAATAGGCAAAGAGGACCCCTATCTTACAAGCGGAGAGCTTTTTCATCTCTTGGTGATAGAGGGCGACAACAAGATACTGGACATTCTCCCCTTTGACAAAGCGGGCTTAAACGTCATCGTGACGCCGGACAAATTAGACTTCTACCACGACCGCAAGGTGAGGATACTCAACGGCGCTCACACGTCATCCGTGCCTGTGGCGCTTTTGTCGGGAATTGAGAACGTAGACGCTTTCGCCTCTCACCCCGAGCACTCCAAATGGTTGGCGGACCTCATGCACGGCGAGATTTGCCTCGCCATCGACGACTCCAAAGAGACCCACGCCTACGCCGACGAGGTTTTGACGCGTTTCAAAAACCCGGCCCTCGGGCACAGCTTCCGCTCCATCGCTCTCAACTCCGTGGCAAAGAGTAACGCCCGCCTGCGCCCGACGCTTGAGGATTATTTCAAAAAAGAGGGAAAGCTGCCGCCGCTAATGACGGGGGCCATATCGAAAATGCGCGAGCTCTACTCTCACGGCGCGACCGTTCAACTGCCCGGCGGGTCGTTGGAGCTCAAGGATTACGCGAATATAAAAAACTCGTCCGGCAACCCAAGTGCCGAAGATTACGTCGACAGCTTCTTCCCGGGCCTTGATTCGCCGCTCAGGGCTGAGCTTGTGAAAGCGCTTTAGCGCAAAAATATCATGCGGAGGTTTTTTCTATGAGCGAAATAATGCAACTTTCGCCGCGCGACAACGTACTTATCTTGGTTCATGGAGGAAGCGCGGGCGAGACCGTAGAGTTTGGCGGGCAAAAATACAGCCTCTCGTCCGACGTTCCGCCCGGGCATAAAATAGCGTCCGTAAACCTATCCAAGGGCGAAACGATCGTGAAATACGGACACCCCATCGGCACGGCGACTCAAGATATAGCAAAGGGCGCGCATGTTCACGAACATAACGTTGCGACGCGCCTTGGTTCACCGGACGAAAACCTGCCGAAGTGGAACCCTAACAACAAGCCGTCCCCCACGGAAGCCCCTCCTATAAACGGGCAATTTTTAGGGTATCGCCGCCCGGTGGGCCGGGCCGGGGTGCGAAACGACCTGTGGGTTATCCCTACAGTCGGCTGCGTAAACGGTGAGCTTCGCGCGTTGCTCAGGGATTATCGCAAGCCCGACCGGATAGACAGCGTAAAGATTTTAGAGCATCCATACGGCTGTTCTCAGCTTGGCGAGGACATGCAGATGACGATGAATTTATTGGCAAGCCTTGCCCTTCACCCAAACGCGGCGGGCGTTCTCGTAGTCGGGCTTGGGTGCGAGTATATGCAGTTGCCCCTGCTTCTCGACAGAATCGACGAGAAGGCCGGCGGCGCGTTGTCAAACGGAAAGCTGAATATTCGCTCTCTCGCCTCCCAGGCTGACTTGTCGGCAAGTCCTTTATCGCTCAGACTAAGCATTGCGCGCTCCTTTTTTGAAAGCCTCCCAGAGTCCGGCCAAGTACATAGCGCCAAGCGCCCTGTCATACAGCCCGTAGCCCGGACGCCCGGTCTCGCCCCAGATCATGCGCCCGTGATCGGGCCTCATAACGCCGTCGAAGCCCGTCTCGGCGTAAGCCCTGACTATCTCGGCTATGTCGAGCGAGCCGCAGGCCGTCGGGTGAG